>JBLMWR010000054.1:0-6828 GCA_050257335.1 Deltaproteobacteria bacterium
TGGGCGTCGCAGACTTCGAAGGTGGCCACGGCGTTCGACAGCAGATTCCCATGCGTCAGCATCACCCCCTTGGGATTCCCAGTCGTCCCGCTGGTGTACATGATCGTGGCCAGGTTTTCGCCGATGATTGCTGCCTCACGTCGCAGAATCTCCTCGAGTCCGGCCGCTCCGCGCCGCCAGCCGCGGTGCTTCAGCCCCTCCATCGAAAGGTGCCGAAGCCGCGCCGGTGGGACAATCGGATCGAACGAAACGATGAACTCGAGTTGCGGCAGCATGTCGACGATTGCCGCCACCTTGTCCGCCTGCGACTGGCTGCTGACGAAGATCCCGCGCGCCTCGCTGTGGCCGAGCTGGTACGCCGCCTGGGGCGCCGTGAGGGGAGCATGCAGCGGCACATTGACCGCCCCGGCACTGAGAATCGCGTAATCGGCGACGAGCCATTCGTACCGGTTCTCGGAAAAAATGGCGACGCGATCGCCGGACGGAATCCCCAACTCCACCAGTCCCGCCGCCACCCCGTCCGCCTGCCGGCGGTACTCGGTCCACGTCAAATCTTGATAGCGCCCGAGCCGCTTGTAGCGCAGGGCACAATTGGGGCCAAAATGCCGGCAAGTGTCGCGGTGCAGCGTGGCAAGGTTCTGCGGCGTCGTGCGCATTTGGGATTTCGGATTTGGGATTGCTGGCACTCTATCGTCTGAGAGATGAACCATCCAGTCATTGATCTGCCGGCGGCGCTCGACTTCAATCTGCGTCGAACTGCCAAATCTATGGATAAACCTGGCAGCCGCCGGCCTTCAGAATCTCTCGGCCGGAGCGCGTTGACCACCCGGTACCAACCGGGGGGCTTACGCCGCCCCGCTCGCCAGGGCGATCTGATGATCGTCCCCTTCGACTTTTCGACTTCTTCGACACTTTCGACCTCGCCGCCGTGTCAAGTGGTGCGGTTTTCGAAGATGGTGGCGACGCCCTGGCCCTGGCCGACGCAAAGAGTGGCGAGGCCGTAGCGGGCGCCGGTGTCGCGCATCCGGTAAAGAAGCGTGGTGGCGATGCGGGCGCCGCTCGCGCCGAGTGGATGACCGAGGGCGACCGCGCCGCCGCGCGTGTTCACCTTCTCTTCGCTGATCCCCAGCAGCTTCAGCACCGCCAGGACCTGGACGGCGAAGGCCTCGTTGATCTCGATGCAGTCGACGTCGGACAGCTTCAACCCCGCGCGGCCAAGCGCTTTGTGAATCGCCGGAACCGGGCCGATCCCCATTTCGCACGGATCGACCCCCGCCACCGCCATCGCCTTGATCCGCGCGAGGGGCTTCATCCCCAGTTCCTCCGCCTTGTCTTCGGACATGACGAGCAGCGCCGTCGCGCCGACGCTCACCTGCGAGCTGTTTCCCGCGGTTACGGAGCCGCCCGCAGGGTTGAACGCCGGAGGCAGCGCGGACAAGGCCTCGATCGACGTGTCGCTGCGGATTCCCTGATCGCGGGTGAGCTGCACTTTTCGGCCGGCCTGATCGCGTCCCCAGGTGGGAATGATCTCGGCGGCAAACGCCCCGGAATCGCCCGCCCGGGCCGCCATCTGGTGGCTACGCAGCGCGAACTCGTCCTGCCGGCGGCGATTGACGCCGTACTTGACCGCCAGATATTCGGCCGTGAGCCCCATGTGCATCACCGCCTCGCTGAAACGCCGCATCAATCCCGGCGAGGCTTCATACCCCTTGGTCATCGGGATGTGCTCCATGTGCTCGACTCCGCCGGCGATCTGCACGTCCTCGCAGCCGGCGGCGATGTTGAGCGCACAGTCATTGAGCGCCTGCAGCCCCGAAGCACAATTGCGGTTGATCGTCACCCCCCCGGTCTCGATCGGCAGGCCGGCGATCAGCGACGCAATGCGGGCGATGTCGATCCCCTGCTCACCCTGCTGCAGGACGCATCCCCAGCGGATGTCGTCGATCAGATGCGGATCGATCCCCGTCCGTTCGACGAGCGTCTTCATGCAGTGCGCCGAAAGATCGTCGGCCCGGACCGAGCGGTAATACCCCGTTTCGCCGGAAGCCTTGCCAATGGGGGTCCGCAGGGCGTCGATGATGACTGCGTGTCGCATGACTTATCTCCTCACGTGAGTCGCCGAAAGTGTTCAGCCGCCCCGCTTGCGGGGCGCGTGTCAACGCGCCGGGCAAGCCCCGCGGCTAAACACAAGTTGTCTATTTCACACTCGGATAAAATTTCTTCCCGCTGCGGGCCATTGCCACGAACTGCTCCGTGGGTTCAAAGCGTTTGCCGAGGTTCGCGTATTTGGAGACTCGCTCGAGGATCTTCGCCGGCCCGACATTGTCGCACCAGCGGAGCAGGCCGCCCTGGAACGGGGGAAACCCGATCCCCAGGATCAGCCCCATATCGACGTGCATCGGCTCGCGGACAATGTGTTCTTCGAGCAGCCGCACGGCCTCCACCAGCATCGTCAGCAGCAGCCGGTCCTCGATTTCGTCGTCGGCGATCTGGCGGCTGGCGCGGCGGTTTTTTTCGAGAAACGGCGCAAAGGCCGGATCGGCGGCAGGCGTTCCCTTTTTCCCGGTGAACGAACGGAACCCTGCCCCCGATTTCTTCCCCAGCCGCCCGGCCTGGACCAGTTCGCCCAGAAGCTGCGTCTCGACCGTCCGGTCGCTGTATGCCGCGCTCATCACTTTCCCCGCGTAGTACGCCGTATCGAGTCCGACCATGTCGTGCAGCGCGATGGGCCCCACCGGAAAGCC
The DNA here is from genome assembly GCA_050257335.1 of Deltaproteobacteria bacterium. GTDB lineage: Bacteria > Planctomycetota > Planctomycetia > Planctomycetales > Planctomycetaceae > JACQFH01. Next base: position 2,745 of record JBLMWR010000054.1, read on the forward strand.
GAACCGCGTCGCCACCCTGTCGATCTGGTCCATCGCGGCCCCTTCCAGCAGCAGGAGCACGGCTTCGTTCATGTACGGCATGAGGATGCGGTTGACGAGGAAGCCCGGGCAGTCGTTGCAGACGATCGGCGTTTTCCGCAGCCGGCGGGCGAGCTCCACGATGGTGAGCACCGTTTCGTCACTGGTCTTGTCTCCCCGGATGACTTCGACGAGCTGCATGCGATCGACGGGGAAGAAAAAGTGCATCCCCACGAACCGCTCGGGATGCCTGACCGCATTTGCCATGCGGCTGATCGAAATCGTGGAGGTGTTGCTGGCGAGAATGGCGTCGTCCCGCAGGATGCCCCCCAGTTGCTGGTATGCCTTTGTCTTGAGCGATTCATTTTCGGTAATGGCTTCCACGACCACGTCACAGTCGGCGAAGCGGCCGGGCGACGTCGAGGCATTGAGGTTGCTGAGAAGCTGCGCCATGTCGGCGGGAGTGGCCCGGCCGATCTCGATCCGGCTTTCGATGACCTTGCGCGCCCGCGACATTCCGTCCGCGAGCCGCTCTTCGGTGACATCGACCATCGCGCACGGAATGCCGCTGCGGGCATGCGCCGTGGCGATTCCCGCCCCCATCAGCCCCGAACCGAGAACGCCGGCGCGACGGATGATCTTCGGCTGGACGTTGGGATCGGCGACGCCCCGGTCGCGGCCGAGAGCCGTGTTCATGAAGAAGATGCCGATCAGGTTGGCGGTGGTCTCGGTCCCGATGACCTCCATCGCCACTTCGCGCTCGGCGGCCAGTCCTTCATCGAGGGGCCGGTTGACGCCGCGCTGCATGGATTTCAGGGCAACGAGCGCCGCGGTCGGCTGGCCTTTGGCCTTGAGCCTGATCTGCCCCTCGGCGCAGGCGAACGTAAACTGGAGCTGGTCTTCGCTGAGCCCCACGGGCTGGCTGCGTTTCTCGCGGTTCTTTTTCCATTCTCCCGACTGCCGCAGGTATTCAATTACGCGGCGACCTTCGTCGATCAGCCTGTCGGCGGGAACGGCGTCGAAAATCAATCCGATGGCGGCGGCCTTCTGGGGAGTCGCCGGTTCGCCGGAACAAATGATGTCGATGGCATGCGGCACACCGACCAGTCGCGGCAGGCGCTGCGTGCCGCCCCAGGCGGGAATCAGTCCGATCGTCACTTCGGGGAGGCCGATGCGTGTCTTGGGACTGTCGGAGGCGAGGCGTTCGTCGAGCGCCAGTGACAGCTCCGTTCCGCCCCCCATGCAGGGACCGTCGATAAGGGCCGCCGTCGGAAAGGGGAGATTGCTGAGCCGGTCGAAAAGCTGATGCCCTCCCAGGAGCGACACCTTAAGCTGTTCCGCCGGAAGGTGGACGAGGGCCCCCAGCTCGTTCAAGTCGGCCCCGGCGACGTATTGTCCGGGCTTGCCGCTGCGGAACAAGAGCCCTTTCAGGTCGGTTCGCATTTCGAGCTGCGCGACGAGCCGGCCCAGCTCCTCCAGCACGGCCCGCGACAGCGTATTGACCTTTTTATCCGGCGTATCGAACGTCAGAAGGGCGATCGGGCCGGGCAGCTCTTCCAGTTTGAAGAAGTTGGGCATGACAGGTTCCGTTGTGAGTCACTGTGGGCAAATCGCGAAACCGCAAGCGTGCGGCAAGTCGCGTCTGCTGTTCTCGATGCTCAATCCATTATCTTTCATCGTCTGAAGCCGGCTGTGTTCAGTCGCGGGGCCTGCCCCGCGCGTGTCGACGCGCGCCCCGCGAGCGGGCCGGCTCAACACAAGGTGTTATTGCTCGTACGGCATCAGGATTTCGCCGACTTCGATCCCGGCCAGCGACTTGAACCCTCCATCGGCAATCTGTTCCCCCAGTTGCGTTACCGTGCGGAAATACTGACTCGTGGGGCGCGCGCCCGTCAAGCGGCGCTTGAGATCCTGGCACAAGACGTCCGCGGCGGCGCGGACGATCTCGTCGCTCTGCTTGCCGGCGTACAGGGCCGTCGTCAGCATCACCACCAGGTCCTGGATCCGCTGCGACAGTTCGGCCATCGCGCATTGCCGGTCGGCCAGCTTCAACTGATGCTTCGTCATCAACCTGTCGATCCACAGGCGGCTGGTCTGCAAGCCCCGGGCGGCGAATTCGGCATGCCCCTGCAGATTTCCGGAAAGTCGTGGAATCTGAATGCGCCCGCCGCTGAATTGTTGTTTGAACCGCCATTTGCCGTAGGGGATTAGCACCTTGCGCAGTTTCCAGCAATGGATCGGATTGGCGGGGTTGAACTGCCTGATTCCCGCAGCCTGCAGGGTCCTGCCGATCGGCTCGAAGAACTGCCTGCCGTGCTCTTTGACGAGCGATTTGAGAAACGCCATCCCAAGCATCTCTCCTTCCCCTTCGTAGATGCACGGGGCGAGGAATTCGTGGATGTGGTCGCCGAACATGTGGCCGTGCAGAAAGGCGCGACCGCCGTGCGTTTTCATGAGAATCTCGACGGCGGCTTCCTTCTGCGCCTCGCTGCCGAAGATTTTGGCGACGATGCATTCCATCTCGCCGCGGTACCCTTCGTCGAGCAGCCACGCGCACCATTCGGTGAGCGCGTCGCAGGCGACGATGAGGGCGGCCAGGCGCCCCGCGCGGCGGCGGACCAGCTCGCGGGTTTCGATGGCAGCGCCGTACGTCCGCCGAAAGTGCGCCCACGGCAGGATGCTGGCCAGCATGATCCGCATCGTGCCGGCGGCGTTGGCGCACAGCGCCACGCGTCCCCGATTCAATCCGTGATAGGCGATCGTCAGCCCGTCGCCGCGCCCTGGCTCGAGCAGATTCTCTTTCGGCACCCGGAAATCGCGGAACAGAAGCCCGTTGTTGTGCGTGTGTTTAAGAGCGTACAGCCCGTATTTCTTTGTCTGAAACTGTTCGTTTTCGGCGTCCGGCAGATCGGCGATGAGGACCGCCGGCTTGTCATCGATCAGGCACACCAGGCCGATTGTCCGCCCGGCGGTGGCGTTCGTGATGAACAGCTTTTCGCCGTTGACGACGTAGTCGTTTCCGTCGAGAACCGCGCGGGTGCGAAGCGCCGTGAGGTCGGAACCGGCGCAGGGTTCGGTGAGGGCGAAGGCCGACAGTCGCTTGCCGGTCGCCAGCAGGGGCAGATAGCGCCGCTTCTGGTCGAGATTGCCGAAGGTGCGCAAAGGGTCGACCGCCCCGATGCAACCGTGGACCGAGGCCAGCCCGGCAACAGTGGCTTCGACGGTCGCCATCTGCGTCAGGAATTTGGCGAACCCCTGAAACGGTGCGCCCTGACCGCTGTATTCGCGATCGACGAGCAGTCCCCAGTAGCCGGCTCCCGCCAGGGCCTCGAGCGTTTCCCGCGACACTTTGCCCTGCGCGTCGAACACTGTTTTCTGCCGAAACCTCTCGCGGACGACCTCGAGCGACTTGAGCATCACCAACTGCGTCGCATCGGGAACTGGCCGCTCTCTGGCCACGAACAGGTCGCCGGGCAGTTCGTCGTCCCACACCGCGCGGTGCACCGGGCTGCCGGTCGTCTGGTACTTTTTCGCAAACAGCGTTTCGACCTGCTCGTCCGCCCGGTCAAGAGCGCCGGTGCTGCGGGCCTCCTCGGCGCTTTTGCCCGAGAGCTTCAGGGCCGTTTCGACGAATGTCTCAGGTTGCGATTCCGGCTCGATATTCGGTGTCGTGACGCTCATGGTGAACCAATCCAATTCACAGGATGCTTAAGAATCAGTATCGACGGCGCAGGCCGACAACCTTCTCCCCCACTTGGCAAAGGGGGGTTGGAGGGGTCGCGCCACCCAGTTTGCCGGCCCCCTGGCGAAATCCGTTCCACGCAGAATTGTACGACCACCCCACGCACCCCGGCTAGGCGTCCCGCGGGTCAGAGTCTCACTGTCCAGTCGGCAGGAAAAGGGGACAGGCACCTCGCGGCGCGAGAACCCCTGTAAATCTCAACGCCCTTGGATCCGGACAGTCCCATTTTTCCATTCTTTATCGGCTTTTTTCCAGTCCGCCCGATGCTCCGAGCGGCGCCAGTTCGAGCCCGACAGCTCGTGTAATGACCCCGCCGGCAGCCCC
>JBLMWR010000055.1:0-4023 GCA_050257335.1 Deltaproteobacteria bacterium
GACTGCAGTCGGCAGCAGGAATGCGCCCGGTCGAACGGACAGGTACATGGGACGGATGTCGCCCGTCGGGGGCTCTGTAATTTCAGCGCCGAACCCTCGGGGCTCGCGCCCCGGGCTGAACGATGCCGCCGCGCCAGGGCTATGCCGCAGTCGCGACTGACGGAGACAGAGCATATCGCAGCCGCGCCGGATCTTGCTGAGCCCGGCACCGTCTGCTTGGCACGGCGTTCGAGACGTCCTTTGGATTCCTGCACTCGACCATGCTTCTTGCTCCTGCCGGCCCTCCTGCTTCTGGCGGCCGCGGGTTGCGGGGAAAGTTCAAAGCCGTCGAAATCGACGTCGGCGGCGACCGCCGCGGGCGCCAAAAAGGAGCGCGACGAGCAGTGTGAATCAATCCTGGCAAGCATCGACGATATTTTTCAACTTGAGCGCCTCGGCCGGACGACCGCCGTCAGCGATGGCGTGTCGCGGCTGAACGACTGGCAGCGGTCGTGCGCACCGGAAGCCCTGGACTCCCGCCAGTTGCCGGCCGACGCGGAAAAGTTGTTGTCCGAAGAGCAGCGCAAAGCGCTCGGTGAAACGCGGTTCCTGCTCCGCGACGGCGAGCACGTCCGCAACTGCATGCTCGAACGGGCCATCTCTCTGTACGGCGTCGGCGCAGGACAAACTGAATTGGAAAAGGTCACGAACCTCTTCGGGCATGTCGTCCGCGCCGTAGGGCTCGTTTCCCGAACGCCGCAGGACCCGCCGCTGACCCCCTACGAAGTCTGTCTGCTGGGGAAGGGAACGGCCGAAGATCGGGCCTGGATCTTCGTCAACGTGCTGCGGCAAATGAAGCTCGACGGGGTGCTCTTGTCCCCGAAGTCTGCGGCGGACGATTCGTCATCCGCCGCCGGCCGGCCGTTTCTCGTCGGCGTCCTGCTCGACGGGCAGGTGTATTTGTTTGATCCGCAGAACGGGCTTGCGATTCCGGTGCCCGTGGCCGATCCCGCCGCTCCTCCGGCGTCGCGCGTGGCGACGCTCGCCCAGGCCGCGAACGATCCGGCAATCCTCAAACAGCTCGACGCCGGCGCCGAACGGACCTACCCGATTCGTGCGGCCGATCTGGCCTCCCCCGAGGTGGTGATCGTCGGCGACAGCAGCCTGTGGAGCGGACGGATGGAGGGCCTGCAGACGCAGTTCGTCGGCAATCGGGCGATGGTCATTTCCGATCCGCTGGCTGACGCAGGCGGAAATGCAGAGGGGGTCTGGATGCGGGTGCTGAAGGCCGGACGCGGGTGGTGGGCGGCTTCCCAGTTGCACTTGTGGGAATATCCTGAAGCCCGGCTGTCCGCCCATTTGCAGATGACGAAGGATCAGCGGGATTCGCTAGAGGGGCTCATGAAGCCGTTCGAGGCGTTCATGAACGTCCCCAAGGATCCGCAGACCGGCCAGCCACTGCGCGATCGCGAAGGGCGACCCGTGTTCCTGGAAAAGGAAGCGCACGAGGATCCGGCGGCGGGCAAATTCGATCCCGGCGTCCGGATCAACATCCGCCTGACGAAGGGAGAGCAGATGCGGGCGCGCCTCGCGCAACTGGCGGGAGATTTGGCCGAAGCGGTCAAAGCCTACACCGTCGTTCGCAGTCGCAGCAACGAAGTGCTCAACCTCCGGCCGCCGATCCCCATTCGGTCGGTTCACGTCCGCGCCATCGACGATGCGATCTACTGGACCGCTCTGTGCCAGTTCGAGCAGGGAGAATTCGTGATGGCCTCCAACACGCTGCGCCGATATCGCAAACGTGCCGAACCCGGCCACTGGATGCGCGAGAGCCGGTACCTTCTGGCCCTCAGTCTGGCGGCGGCCGGCGACCACGCCGCGGCCGTCAAGGAACTCGAGACGATTGAACCCGACGATCCCGAATACCTCGGCTATCGCTTCCTGATCCGCCAGTGGAAAAACCCTGACGCAAAGCGCTAGCAATGGCGCGCAATGCGGCGCTAACGATTTGCGTTCAGCCGCCCTGCTCGCGGGGCGCGTTGTCGCGCGTGCGGCAACGCGCGGGGCAAGCCCCGCGGGAAGCTGGGCGCCCACGGGGGACCACGGTTCGGGATCCGGCGGAAGGCTTTACCAGACGACTTTGAGCGTGATGACGCTGGACGTCTACTACCGCTACATGCCCATATGCCGGCACGCCGCCGTCAAGCCCGGGTCGTGACGACCTGCTGTAAAACTAACCGCCGTACAACCCCTCGATCGGCTTGCCCGTGGCGATCGGGTATGGACGGCCGAACGCGTCGTCGTAATGGCTTGCCGGATCGACTCCCAGGGCTGAGAACATCGTGGCGGCGACGTCCCCCGGCTCGACGCGGTTCGTGTGCGGCTGGGCCGCGATGCGGTCGGAACTGCCGTACACGCAACCGGGGGTGATGCCGCCGCCGGCCATCACCAGCGAGTAGACGCTGGCCCAGTGTTTGCGTCCCGGCGAAGACCCGGCGAATTTCTTCTCGACGGCGACCAGCGGCGCGCGGCCGAACTCCCCCATGCATATCACCAGCGTCTGATCGAGCAACCCCCGGTCATCCAGATCTTCGAGCAGAGCCGAAAACCCTTCGTCGAACCGGGGCAGCAGATGCAGCTTCAGCGCCTCGAAGATGTCGTTGTGCGTGTCCCAGCCGTAGGCATCCGTCGCCTGGCTTTTGTCCTGGCCGCGATTGGAATGGTTCCAGATCACCGTGATCAGCGGCACGCCGGCTTCGACCAGCCGCCGTGCCAGAAGACAAGCCTGCCCGGGCCGGTGCCGGCCGTAGCGTTCGCGGACTGCCGCCGGCTCTGCCGACAGATCAAACGCCTGCCGGCACCTCGGCGACGACAGCAGCTCGAACGCCTGTTCATACGCGTTCTCCATCCCCGACAAACGGCGATCGGCGATGTAGCGACTTTGATCGAGCCCGTGACAGGCGTCTTCCAGAGCCGCTTTCAGATTTTGCCGGGCGGAGAGCCGCAGCGCAGGAAGAGCCGGCAGAGAATCGAGGCACGGGACGGCGACCGGGGACGAGTTGACGTCCCCCAGAACCAGCGGATCGTAGTCGCGCCCCAGGAACCCGGCATCCTGACCGGGAGCGATCGTTTCCGGTACGAGGGCCGGCCCATTCACGTGCACCGCGGTGTAGGGAAAACGGCCGGCCGGCTGAACGCGCTTGAGGACCGCCCCGTACGTCGGCAGGTCGGTCGGCCGCGCGGGGGGATTCGACGACTTCTGCGGATGAAAGTGGCCTGTCAGCGCCAGGTAGCTCGCCGATCCGTGATCGAGATCGTCGTGCGAAACGCTGCGGACGATCGTGTAGCGATCAGCGAGCTGCGCCAGACGCGGGAGATGTTCGCCGATGAATGTCCCGGGGACCGCCGTGGGGATCGCGGTGAACTCGCCGCGGATCCCGGGCGGGGCGTCGGGCTTGGGGTCCCACGTCTCGAGCTGGCTTTGACCGCCGCTGGTGTAGACGAAGATAACCGAGCGCGCCCGTCCAAAGCCGGGAACGACGGGAGTCGTCGCCGGCGCCGCCCGCAGGGGAGAGGCGGCCTTTCCCGCGAGCGCCAGATTCAACCCCGCCAGTCCCCCGATGCGGAGCCACTCGCGCCGCGAGAGGGGCTCGTTCGATCGTCGCCCGCTGGTGAAAAATCGCAGCACGTCGGAATCACCCTCATCCGGAAAAGCCGCGGTTCACGATTTTAAAGACATGTGCGAAACCACCGGGTGGCGGGGTCAGAGCGGCCAATCAACCATCGGCTCGCGCGGCGGCTCTACCACCGACGATTATACGGGCTCTTGGAGCCAGAAATCGAGCGGCGGCGCTGTCTTGCCCGCACGGGGCCGCCCCGCCGACGATTTTAACGGCGCCGCGGTCACGACTCAATCGGCGTCCGGTGATGGTGGTATCCTACAGTTGGCGAACCCCGGGCGAAAGTGCCCCGGCCGCTTCGGAGCGGCCGGGGCACTCGGCTCGCTAATCAGGATATAACACCGGCGATCGGCTTGATGGAGCC
>JBLMWR010000056.1:0-3343 GCA_050257335.1 Deltaproteobacteria bacterium
CGGCAACGACATGGTGCAGATCAATGGCAGATCCCGGCACATCATGGGGTATCTGCAGGATTTCCTGTTTTCCGGCGAACGGGCTCGGAGCCTGGTCCGGTATCTTTCCGGGGGCGAGCGCAACCGGCTGTTGCTGGCAAAAATGTTCATCCGCCCCTCGAATCTGCTGATCCTCGACGAGCCGACCAACGACCTGGACGCCGAGACGCTCGAGCTGCTGGAAGAACTGCTGGCCGAGTATCCGGGAACCCTGCTGCTCGTCAGCCACGACCGGGCGTTCCTCAACAACGTCGTGACGAGCACGCTCGTCTTCGAAGGCGACGGGCAGGTCAAGGAGTATGCCGGAGGCTACGACGACTGGCTCCGCCAGAAATCCGCGAATCAGGCGCCGGCGACGCTTCCCGCGGCAAAACTGCAAGCGACGCGCGGACCGCGCGAACGCGTGCGAAAACTGACTTACAAGGAAGAGCGCGAGCTGGAGAATCTCCCGGCATTGATCGAAGCGCTCGAATCCGAGCAAGCCCAATTGCAGCAGAAATTCTCCGAGCCAGGATTTTACCAGCAACCCGGGTCTGAAATCGCCAAAATCACAAACCGGCTGGAAGCGCTGCAGCGGGAACTGCAGACCGCGTACTCCCGGTGGGAAACACTGGAGGCGGTTTGAGCAGATTCTGCCGGCCGCTCGGCCCGCCCCGGTGTTTCTCACCGGGAATCGCAAACGACACGACGCGGCTCCGCGGGCAGAAGCCACGAATTCCCCGGCGCGGCCTCTCTGGCCACATCAGGATTTCGCCACGGATCAAACACGGATTTTCGATGTCTGGCGTCCGCCCGTAGTACCAATCGCCCGCTTCTTTGTGCGCGGCGAAGAATGTAAGTCCGGGGAAGAAGGGAGCCACGGATGAAACACGGACAACGGGTTGAATTCGAAAATCCGTGTTTGATCCGTATTACTACCCGTCGACTTCTTCATGCGCCGCGAAGAATTTCAATCTGGGCAAAGGCGAAGACGAATGAAGAACCGCGGATGACGCGGATACGCGCGGATGGGCCCGTTCAAATTGTCCGTATTTATTTATCCGCGCGGATCCGCGTCATCCGCGTCATCCGCGGTTGAATTCGTTTTGGTTCCGGCCGCAGGCCGGCCTGGGTTTCGTCCGTGGCCGCCTTCTTTTAATTCCGATTTCCATTGCTCGCTGCGCAGAAAAAACAACCGGTTCGTAGTACGAATGGCGCGAATGTTTTAGTAATCTGTGGATATCATGTCGGACCACGGTCACCTGGCACGCGGCTCTAAGACAAGGGAATTCCTATAGTGCGCCATACCGAGCCATTAAACGTATCGAATCGCTGCATTCACACGGATGCGACGCGCCGGCAGTTCCTCAAAGAGGCGGCGGCGCTCGCGGGGGCGGCCCTGGCGGCGCCCGCGCTGCGCCTGTCTGCCGCCGAGCAGGCGGCGGCGAAACCGGGACGGCTCAAGGTGGCGGCGATTTTCACTGAGTTCACCTACCGCTCGCACGCCCACGTCATTCTCGAGAACTTTCTCGAGCCGTATCTTTTCAACGGCCAGCTCATCACGCCGCAATTCGACGTCGTGTCGTTCTATGCCGACCAGCTTCCCGAAAAGGATATCGGCCAGCAGGTGGCACGCGACCGCGGAATTCCGATCTTCAAGACGATCGACGAGGCGCTGTGCCTCGGGAAGGGAGAACTGGCCGTGGACGCCGTGCTGTCGATCGGCGAACACGGCCGGTATCCCGTCAACGACTTGGGCCAGACGGAATACCCGCGGAAGCGCTTCTTCGACGAAATCGTGGCGACGATGCAGCGCTCGAAACGCTTCGTTCCTCTCTTCAACGACAAGCATCTGTCGTACCGCTGGGACTGGGCCAGAGAAATGTACGACACGGCCCGGAAGCTCGGTATCCCGTTCATGGCGGGAAGTTCAGTTCCGCTGGCCCAGCGCCGGCCGGATTTCGAATTGCCGAAGGACGCGGAGATCGCCGAGATCATTTCGGTCCAGGGGGGGCCTGTCGAAGGTTACGATTTTCACGGACTGGAAGTACTGCAGTCGCTGGTGGAGTCCCGGAAAGGGGGCGAGACGGGAATCTCCCGCGTTCAGTTTCTCGAGGGCGAAGCGCTGTGGAAAGCTGCAGACGCGGGCCGCTGGTCGTTGCCTCTGGCCGAGGCGGCCATGGCGGCCGAAGCGGGGACCCGAAAGATTCCCCTGCGCGAATTGATCGCCGCGCCGCCCCGCGCGATTCTGCTGGAATATAAGGACGGGCTCAAAGCGACGGTCCTGAGCGTAGGGTACAGCGCCGTCCGCTGGAGCGCGGCGTGCCGGCTGAAAGGGGAAGATCGCATCCGGGCGACGTATTTCTACGGCGGACCATGGAATAACCGCGGCTTCTTCAGAGCTCTGGCGCATGCCATCCAGAAGCATTTTGCCGACAAGAAATCACCCTGCCCGGTCGAGCGGACGCTGCTGACGACCGGCGCCCTCGACGCAGCCATGCACTCCCGCAAGGCGGGAGGCGAGCCGCAGGTGACGCCGCATCTGGAATTCGCCTATCAGCCCGGCGATTGGCGCTCAGTCCGCGAGATGGGTCGCACATGGGACACCATCACGCCCGATACGCCCGAGCCCAAGGGGCTCAAAAAGGACCCCGCCCCGAAATAACATAATCCGAATGACGGCAAAGGAAGCCCGAAGTCTGAATCACGAAAAGTCGGAGTCGATCGTTCGGGCGGGATCGAACAATGACGGCAGTGCAAATCACGGTAGCCGCGGCTGGGCTCGTCGCCGTCGGAGTCCTGTTCTCCCTGGCGTGGCGGTGGGCAAGTCGCGTCTGGCAGTTGCCCTGTCCGTCGCTCCTCGCCTCCACCCTCGAGAGTCCCCTCTATCAGCGACTTACCGGAACTGCCGTGACGCTCGATCGCATTGGAATCTGCCCGGGGCAAAAGGTTCTGGAAATCGGTCCCGGTCCGGGCCGGATCCTCATTCCGGCGGCGCAGCGCGCGCTGCCGGGGGGCGAGGCCGTGGGGATCGACATTCAGCCGGGAATGATCGAGCGTCTCAAGGCGCGCGCCGCGCAGAGCAACATCAACAACCTGACTGCCATTCTCGGCGACGCGACCCGGCTGCAGGTTCCGGAAGAAAGTGTTGACGTGGCGATTCTGTGTACGACGCTCGGCGAAATTCCCGACCGGTCTGCGGTGCTGGCCCAATGCTTTCGCGCGCTGAAACCCGGCGGCGTCCTGTCGATCACCGAGATGTTCCCCGATCCGCATTACCAGTCACAATCCACACTCAAACGACTGGCGGAGGCGGCAGGGTTTC
>JBLMWR010000057.1:0-4792 GCA_050257335.1 Deltaproteobacteria bacterium
GCTGAAGAAGCCCGCCCCACGGATGCGGCAGCCTGCAACACATTGCAGGTTATGGCCTTAGGGCATTTTTGTGAATAATTCTCGAAAATCTCCCATTTTCCGCGCCAGTCCCGGTGGTGGCGGGCGTTTCACTAGCGGGGAGAACGAAAACAGTCATCTGGAAGTGAAAGGGAAAGCCATGATCACCCGCACGAACATCTCGATGGTTGGAATGATCCGTCGTTGTGTCGAAGTCTGCTGCCGGGGTTGCCGAATGGTCGCCCGGAAGTGCTGGATTCCTTTCACCAGCGTTCTTCTTTGGTCCAACGTTGGTCAGGCTCAGGTCGTCGTGGCACCGGTGGGCGTCGGGTACGGCGGCTGGGGTGGCGTGGGGACGGCCGAGAGTTCTGCAGCACACGGCTATGCCGACATGATCCGCTCCGAAGGGTACTACAACCTGACGACTGCCCAGGGAATGGTCGAGGCCGAAAAGGCCCGCAACCTGTTGCTGCAGAACAGGAAGGAAGCCTACCGCGCGTACTGGGCGGGGAAAGAACAGCGGTCGGCGATCGACGCACAGAAGCGCGAACGGAGCCGGCATTCGGCCGAGGCCCTGAAGGTCGCCGGCAAGTCGGATGCGGCCCAGCCCCTGAGCACGGAAGTCCTGAATCCGGTGACGGGAAAGATCGTGTGGCCGAAGGCGCTGCTCGACAGCCAGTACACCGCCAAGCGGGCCGAGGTGGAAAAGCTCTTCGAACTGCGGGCCAGGACGAGCGGCGGCGCCAACAGCCAGACGAAAATCCAGGTGGCCACCAGTGAACTGGCCGCCCAGCTCAAGACGAACATCACGAAAATCTCCTCGACCGATTACGTGAAAGCCAGGAAATTCCTCGACAGCCTGGCGGTTTCCGCCACCCAGAGCTGATGAGCATCTCAGGCAAGCTGGCCAACCCTTGCCATGGCTGGGAAGGGGCCCGACAGGAGACGGTTCTTCGGAACTGTCTCCTGTTCGTTTTTTGGGGTCCCATCGGAACACGGCTGGCCCCCCCCAGAAAATCTCGCAAACGACTCGATTTTCTCTTGCACTTCAGACATGGCGTCTTTATCCTAGACAAAAACGTTCCTCTTACCCATCTCATTTTATGGCCAGAACACCACAAGACATTACGGATGCGGAGCTGGCGGTATTACAGGTCCTCTGGGAGGAGGGCCGCCGTACGATCCGCGAACTGACGGACACCCTGTATCCGTCGGGAACGGGGGTGCATTACGCCACCGTTCAAAAACTGCTCGAACGTCTGGAGGCGAAAAAATTCGTCAAGCGCGACCGCAGCGCCTGGCCGCACTGTTTCGATCCGCTCGTCGATCGCGACGATCTGATCAGCCGCCGGCTGCAACTGACGGCCGACAAGCTCTGCGAAGGAGCGCTCGCGCCGCTGCTCACCAGCCTGGTCCGGGGGACGAAGCTCAGTTCCCAGGAGCGGCAGTCGTTGCGGACGCTTCTGGACGAGCTCGAGCGGGAACCGAAGACGAAGAAGTAAGGCGCTGCTGGGGTGATTTGACTCCAGCACCCGGCTGCTGCGGAGCACCCGGGGTGCTTTTCGCGAAACCCGTTCTGCAGTTTTTTCCTTTCCGGTTTCTCGCGTCTGATCCCTGTCGTTGAGGAGAGAGCGTGGCTGCGCTCCTTCAAGTCGGTCTGGTCAACGCCGCCCTCGCCACGCTGCTGGCCTGCGGGGTGGCGCTGATTGCCAGGAAGGTGCGGCAACCGGCCCTGATCCACTTCCTGTGGATCATCGTCCTGATCAAGCTCGTTACACCCCCGATCCTCGAAGTGCCGATCGAAGTTCCGTTCCCCCTTCTGACCGCTGCGGGGGCGGTGAGCGATTCCTCGTCGGGGGAATTCAGGCAGCCGCAATCGGTGCGGCCGGATGACTCATCACCGGCGCTTGCGTCGGGCGAGAATCTCGCGGCGGCGGTCTCGGAGGGATCGGCACGTCAGGAGGCGACCGGGGAAAGGCTGATCGCCGCGGAACAGCCGGGGCCTCTGGCCGCGCTTTTCTCCCGCCTGACAGGCGCCGCATCGGCGGCGCTGGCGATCTGGAGCGCCTGGTTGTTACGAAACATCGTGGCGGTTCTCGGCTGGACGTGGCTGGGGGGGGCGCTCCTCTGGTTCCTGCGGCAGGCGCTGACGACGCTCCGTTATTCGCGCCGGCTGGCATTGGCCACTCCGGCCCCGGCCGCTCTGCAACAGCAGGCCGACGATCTGTCGCGGGCCATGGGGCTCTCTTACCGCCCCCCCGTGCTCATCGTCCGCGACGTCATCTCGCCCATGCTGTGGGGGATCGGCCGGAATACCCGATTGCTGTTCCCTGTCGATCTCCTGGCGCGGCTCGAAGCCGGCGCCCGCGAAACGCTGATCGCCCACGAGCTGGCCCACTTCCGCCGCCGCGATCACTGGGTCCGGGCGTTCGAGCTCGTCGTGAGCGGGCTTTTCTGGTGGCATCCGGTGGTATGGTGGGCCCGCCGCGAGATCGAGATCGCCGAAGAGGAATGCTGCGACGCGTGGGTGATCGAGCAGTTCCCGAGGGCGCCCCGGTGTTATGCCGAGGCGCTGCTGACCACGCTCGACTTTCTTTCGGGGGAATCGACGATCCTCCCACCGGCGGCGGCGGGGATGGGGCAGGTTCCGTTTCTGAAGCGGCGGCTGACGGCAATCATGCGGGGCGTGGCCCCCAAGGCGATGTCGGGCCCGGCGTGGCTGGCGGCCCTGACGGCCGCGACCGCCCTGCTCCCCTGGCATCCCGGGTTGACCCCGACCGTCGCCCGTTCGACAGCCGCCGCAGCGCTCGCGCCGGTCGCCGAGATCGCTTCCGGCGACGTGAGTCCGATTGCCGCCGACGCCGAACAGTTGTCGGCCGAACCCTCCGGTCCTTCGGAACCAGTGACGGTGGAGATCGAGAACGCGGCCAAACGGGCTCCCGCCCCGGTCGAAGAGTTGCCGTGGGCCGTGGCGAAGTCCCCCGACGGCCGCTACCTGCTGGCCCGGCTCGGGCGGGAGAACAGCGTCTTTCTGCAGGAGGTTTCGAGCGGCAAGCGGACCGATCTGAGCGAATATCACATCGTGACGGTCGCCTTCGCTCCCGACGGCCAGGTCTTTGCGACGGGCGGATCCGACAGGACGGTCCGCGTCTGGGCCTGTTCGACCGGTGAAGTGCTGCAGACGTTTCGGGGTCACGGCGGCCCGGTGCAGTCGGTCGTCTTCGCTCAAGGCGGCAAATCGCTGATTTCCGCCGGCGACGACGGCACTTTCAAGCACTGGCATCTGGAACTGGGTGGAGAGATGGAAACGTTCAAGAGCCGATTCGGCCCCGTCAACGGCCTGGCCGTTTCGCCGGACGGCCGCTGGCTGGCCCTCGGGATCGGGAGCTGGCAAAACCCGGACCGCGGCGGTCACGTGAAGGTGCTCGCCCTTCCCTCCTTCAAGGAACAGGACGTTTTCCAATGCGAGCTGGGGATCGGCGCCGTGGCGTTCAAACCCGACGGCAACACGCTTCTGGCGGGCGACTGGAAGGGGCGGGTGTATTTCCGGGATGTTGCCGAGAAACAGTTCCTGGGAACCACGCTTCCCCGGTACAAAGACAAAATTGCCGAGGTCCAGTTCTCCGCGGATACCCAGGCCCTGGGGCACGTCGAAATCGAGAACGTCTTCGAGCAAGGCCCGTTTGAGTTGCCGTTTCCTGCGACGCTGCGAATCTTCTTCGATCAGTCCGCCAGTATCGCTCCGGTGTCGGGCGCTTCCCCCGACGCGGCGGTGGTCATTCCGAACGGGTTTGGCGCCAGCCGCTTTGATCGGCCCGCGGCAATCAGGCAGAACGGGGTCCAGGCCGGCGGCAAAGTGACTCGCGCCCTGGAACCCTTGCGCGATCATCCGGCAGAGACGCGGGCAACTCGTCCCGGAAATGCGCGGCAGCCGGCGCGTGCGCTTCCGAGACCGCCGGCGTCTCGTCTGCCGCCCCCCACCCCCTCCGAACCGGGCGATTGAGTGGCGCTGATGGTGCATGAGCTTCCAGGCCCGAGTCGGAACCCAGACGAAATGACGGATTAAGTCCGGCGACATGCGCGGCACACAATGAAATTGGACATCGGTGAACCATGACAACGCGCGCCTTGTTCTGGGGACTGGTCGGAGTGGCAACAGTGGCCATGCCGGGGCAAATGGTCGGCCAGGCGCACGGCGGACCAGCGCCGGTCGCTGCAAATGACGTCCGGGCAGCGCCCGGCGGACTCGAGAATCCGGGCACGAAAAGGGCCCTGATTCTGTGCGGGTTGCCCGGCGACGCCGAACACCGCAAACCCTTCGCCGAATCGGTCGAGAAGATCCGTCAGGCGCTCATCGACAACTACGGTTTTGCGGCGGGCGAAGTTCGCGTGCAGTTCGGCGGGCCGGTCGCCGAGGGGGAGGGGCCGGTCCTGTCGGGCGTTCGCGGGGGAGCGAAACGGGAAGAGATCGAAACCGAGGTCGCCGACCTGAAAAAGGTGCTTAAGCCCGGGGACGCGCTGTGGGTCATTGTCATCGGTCACGCGCATTACGACGGCAAGCACTCGTATTTCAACATTCCCGGGCCGGATATCAACGAACAGGAGTTCGGCAAGCTGTTTGCCGGCCTCGAAGCCCGCGAGCAGGTGTTCTTCATCGGCATTCCCGCCAGCGGGTTTTACCTCAAGCCCCTGTCGGCGAAGGGGCGGGTCGTCATTTCGGCGACCGAAGCCGATCTGGAGGTCAATGAGACGCTGTTTCCGCTGTCGCTGGCGG
>JBLMWR010000058.1:0-3882 GCA_050257335.1 Deltaproteobacteria bacterium
CCGCCCTTATCTTTTCTGATCCGAGCATTGCCATGCTTGCAAAATTCTTCATCGACCGCCCGATTTTCGCCTGGGTCGTGTCGATCGTCATTACGCTGATGGGGGGCGTTGCCGCGTTCATGCTCCCCATCGCGCAGTACCCGGAAATCGTTCCTCCGACAGTGCAGGTGACGGCTTCGTATCCGGGGGCCAATGCCAGCGTGGTGGCGGATTCGGTTGCCGCACCGATCGAACAGCAGGTCAACGGCGTCGAGCACATGCTCTACATGTCGTCGCAGTGCACGAACGACGGCGCTTACACCTTGACCGCCACCTTCGAGCTGGGCACCGACCTGAATATGGCCCAGGTCCTCGTGCAGAACCGCGTGGCCCTGGCGACGCCCCAGTTGCCGCCGCAGGTCCAGGTGCTGGGTGTCTCGGTGAAGAAAAAGTCGCCAAGCATCCTGCTCGTGGTGAATCTGATTTCTCCCGATGGTCGCTTTGACGACCTGTATTTGAGCAACTACGCCACGATCCAGATCAAGGATGAACTGCTGCGGATCAGCGGCGTCGGCGACATCACTTACCAGGGTCAGCGCGACTACAGCATGCGTGTCTGGCTTGATCCGGAAAAGATGGCCGCGCTCAATCTGGCGACAAGCGACGTGATTCAGGCCGTCCAGAACCAGAACATTCAGGCCGCCGTCGGACAGATCGGCCAGCAGCCCATGCCGCCGGGGCAGTTGTTCCAGTTGACCATGAGCACGCTCGGCCGGCTCGAGGACGTGAACCAGTTCCAGGATATCGTCATCAAGACCGGGGAGCAGAACAGGGAGTCGGGTCAATTATCCAAACCGGTCGTCCGCCTGCGCGACGTGGCGCGAGTCGAGCTCGGCGCGCAGCAGTACGACCAGGTGTGCCGTCTTGACGGCCAACCCTCCGTCGGCCTGGCGGTCTTTCAATTGCCCGGTTCCAACGCGCTCGATGTCGCCGAACGCATCAAGAAGAAGATGGAGGAGCTGCGACAGAGATTTCCACCGGGACTGGAATACAGGATCATCTACGACACCACGCCGTTCGTCGAGCAATCAATCGAGGAAGTCTTCAAAACGCTGTACGAAGCGGTGATTCTCGTCGCCATCGTGGTTTTGTTCTTCCTGCAGGACTGGAAGGCGATGATCCTGCCCATGATCGACGTGCCGGTCTCGCTCATCGGCACCTTCGCGGTCATGGCGGCCATGGGTTTCACGTTGAACAACCTGACGCTGTTCGGCCTGGTGCTGGCCATCGGCATCGTCGTGGACGACGCGATCGTGGTGCTGGAGGCCGTCGAACATCACATCTCCGAAGGTCTCGATCCACGGTCGGCCACGATCAAGGCCATGGGGGAGATCACCGGTCCCATTATCGCCATCACGCTGGTTTTAATCTCGGTCTTTCTCCCGGCGGCGTTCGTGACGGGGATCACGGGCCAGTTCTACCGCCAGTTCGCGCTGACGATCGCCGCCTCGATGGTGATCTCTGCCGTCAATGCCATGACGCTCACTCCAGCGCGGGCCGTGGCGATCTTTAAAACCGAAGGCGAGGGGGGGCACATGATTCGAGAGGCCCTCCCATGGTGGATCTTCGCCGTCATCGGGGGCGCCGTCACATACAATTGGCTCCCGCAATTCGTCCCCCAGTTCGCGGATCTGCCGCACGAAGGCCCCCTGAAGTGGCTCCCGGCAGCGGTGGCCTTCGCGCCGGGAGCGATCGTCGGCGGGGCGGCGGGATGGTTCCTCATCCGGCCCGTGAACGCCTTTCTGGGATTCATCTTCCGGCATTTCAACAGACTCTTCGATCGCATCACCCGGGCGTACGGCTGGACGGTGGGCAGAATGCTGCGAGTGTCCGCGATCGTCATCGTGGCCTATGGCGGCCTGCTCTTTCTGACCGTCCGGACGATGCGCTCTGCGCCGACCGGGTTCATCCCCGTTCAGGACCAGGGCTTCCTGCTCGTCAACGCGCAGTTGCCCGACTCCTGGTCCGTACAGGAAACTCAGAAAGTGATGGCGACCGTGGACAAGATCGCGCTGGGCGACCCTGACGACCGGACGCGGTTCCCCGGAATACCGGGAATTGCCCACACCCTGTCCATTTCGGGCCAGTCGCTGCTGCTCAGCGCCAACGGCTCGAATTTCGGCTCGGCCTACATGGTTCTGGCGCCGTTCGAGGAGCGTCGCGAACACGAGCACTATGACGCTGTGATCGCTCAGAAGCTGCGTGAGGAGTGCGGCCGCGAAATTCCGGACGCAGTGGTCACGGTGTTTCGCGCCCCCCCCATTATGGGACTGGGGACCGCCGGAGGATTCAAGCTGCAGCTCGAGCAGCGTGGTTTCGTCGATCTGCAGGGGCTCCAGACGGATGCGGACAACCTGATCCAGGCCGCGAACAAGGATCCGCGGCTTGTCGGCCTGTTTACCGTCTATCGCGCCAACACGCCGCAGGTGTATCTGGATATCGACCGCACCAAGTGCGAGTCGCTGGACGTGGAGGTTCAGGATGCGTTTAACACGCTGCAGGTTTACATGGGGGGATATTTCGTCAACCTCTTCAACAAGTTCGGCCGGACGTGGCAGGTGAACATTCTGGCGGATGAGTCGTTCCGCGCTCAGCCAGAGGAGATCCGGAACCTGAAGGTCCGCAACAAGCGCGGCGAGATGGTACCGCTCGGCACGCTCACCGACGCGCAGGATGCCGGCGGTCCGGTCATGGTCACCCGATACAACATGTACGCCGCTGCGCCCGTCAATGGCAATACGGCCCCCGGCGTCAGCTCGGGCGACGCCATCGGCATCATGGCCGACCTGGCGAAAGAACAGGAGGTCTCATTCGAGTGGACCGAGATCACGTACATGCAGATTCTGGCGGGCAGCACGGCGGCGTACGTGTTCGCCCTCGGATCGCTGCTGGTGTTCCTGATTCTGGCGGCGAAATACGAGAGCTGGGCCCTGCCGCTGTCGGTGATCCTGGTCGTGCCGATGTGCCTGCTCTGCGCCGTCGTCGGCATGCTCATCGCGCACATGCCCGTGGACGTATTTGTTCAGGTCGGGTTCCTGGTGCTGGTGGGGCTGGCGGCCAAAAACGCCATCCTGATCGTCGAATTCGCCAAGCAGTTGCAGGATGGCGGAGAAACTTGCTACGACGCGACGGTGGCGGCCTGCCGACTGCGGCTGCGCCCGATCATCATGACCGCCTTCGCCTTCATTCTGGGCGTCGTGCCCCTGGTCGTCTCCGAAGGCGCCGGCGCCGAAATGCGGGCCTCGCTCGGCACGGCCGTGTTCAGCGGCATGCTCGGCGTAACGGCGTTCGGCATCTTCCTCACACCGGTATTCTACTACGTCGTCTACCGCCCGAAGAAAGCCCCGACGCGGCCCGTGGAGACCCACGCAAACAAGCCGGCCGAACCGGTCAGGCAGGCGACATAGACGTGTTCTCCGCCCGCAGCCCGACCGTCATCGACCAAACGTGAACCAGCCGTCACAGCGTGTGGCACACGGCATCGCGAACGGCTTGCAAAAATAGTCGTTGGGTCCGCAGATCGGGTAACACCACGGGGCTCGCGGCCACGGCTTTCCGCAGTAATCGTTAACACACCCGCGCCGCGGACAGTTCACGCAGGGCTGCTGCTTGGGGCAATAGTCGTCCGGATACTGGCAGATGCTGCATGACATGCATGAACGGGGTGGGGCGGCACCGGAGACCAGCCCTCCCGGGCTGAGCGCCACGATCATTAATCCCACAAGCAGAGGCCGCATCATCATTCACCTGCAGCGTGACGCAAGGTCGGATCACGGACTCGATTCGTCCTGGGGCGGCGCGGGAACTGGCTCGGCAGGGGCCGCCGGCTGCGGCACTGCTTCG
>JBLMWR010000059.1:0-3480 GCA_050257335.1 Deltaproteobacteria bacterium
CCCGTTTGTGGTCCTGTTTTATACAGGAGCAGCTTCGCTTCTTCCCGGCAGGAGCCCTCGGCATGCGCATGCCCGGGCCGACCTGCTGTCATACCTGTTCTACCTACCGGAGGTACACCATGCGGCAATCTTCGAATTGGAGGTCCGGCTTTACCCTGATTGAACTCCTGGTCGTGATCGCCATTATCGCGATCCTCATCGCCCTGCTGCTGCCGGCGGTGCAGCAGGCGCGCGAAGCGGCGCGGCGGTCGCAATGCAAGAACAACCTCAAGCAGATCGGCTTGGCTCTGCACAATTATCACGACGCGTTTAATACCTTCCCGCAGGCGGCGTTCTGGACGTACAACCCTTTTAGTGCACCTATTCCCGGCGGCTCGCCCAGCCCGCGGAACTATACGTGGATCGCGATGATCCTGCCGTATCTTGATCAGGCTCCGCTCTACAACCAGATCAACTTTTCGCTGCCGATTCTGGGGCAAAGATCTTCGACTGGACAGCCGGTCCCGTCGATCGATTTTCCCGTGCTGCACTGCCCGACGGATCCGGGCTTCCAGAATGACGCAAACGCTCCCACTTGGAGTGGCAGCACGGGGATGGCTTCGATCACGGCCGCGGGACTGACGAAGATCGGCTGGACGAATTACGCCGGAGCCGAAGGATACGACTGGTGGTACCGCGGTCAGTCCCCGCTGTCGGGCGTCTTCAATCTGAACACTTGCGTGAAAATCGCGGACATCGTCGATGGAACTTCGAACACGATCTCTGTATGCGAATGCAGCACGTCGGGATTCCAGCCGAACCCTGGTGTTCCCGGCCATCTGCACATGGGTGGTGGCATTCCGCGTACGGGAGGCCAGAATAACTGGGTCTACCGGACGGCTCTGCTGGCGAGCAGCACAAATTCTGACGTGGCGGGTGCCTACAAGCTGATGGGCGCGGGCGGCGAGGCCAGTTGCCAGTTCTGGTGGGCGGGGGCGCCGTACGCCATGCAGCCGACCTACCTGGAATGCTTCGGCATCAACAATAACTGGCCAGGCGCGAGCAGCCGGCACGTGGGCGGCGCCCAGGCGCTCTTCTGCGACGGGTCCGTGCACTTCCTGAGCGACACCATGAACTATCCCGGCGAGAACATCACGGGCTGGGGCCAGGGCTCGGGTATTTGGGGTGCCCTCAACACGTATGCTGGTCAGGAGGTAAAGGTCAGTTTCTAACCAGCGTTCTTCGACTGTCAAACATCGCATGTGCCCATTTGTTGGAAGGCGGGCTCGTGCGACTTTGGGGGCCTGCCGGTTAGCCGCGTGGTTGCTCTAATCCTCCTTCAATGCCTCTTTCAGGTGAGACTTCACTTTATGAGACTGTTCCAGAAGCTGTTGATGCTTGTCGCCATCGCTCCCTGCGTGTCCCTCGTCGGTTGTTCCGAGGGCGGTCCGGCTGTAAAAACCGAGGACTCGGCGAAACAGGTGCAGGAGGACATGACGAAAATGCAGCAGATGCTTCCGCAGAATCCGGAAGCGACGAAACCCCAGCCGCAGGGTGGCGCCGCGCCTGCTGAGGGAGGCAAGTAGCGGGGCCGCGCGAGAACGTCGCTTCGGGCGCTGGCTCTGCAGGACGCTTCGTCCTCGGCAGGCAAGGTCGCCCTTCATGCAAATTGCCCCTTTCCTTGGTGCCCTTCCCTCCGTTCGGAGGACAGCCCCGAGGAAGGCGGCAATTTTGCATTGATTTTCGTGCGGCGCCTACGGTTTCTTTGTGGCCTGTCCGTACGGCAGCACCGGAATTCCTTGCGGTCTTTCCTCCCGCAGCGAATGAGGCTGCGTGTCCTCCAGCCCGCCTTGCTCAGAGAAAGGCGATGAGACGAAATCGGTTGAGTCTGCGAATCGGCGTGATCATCGCGGCAGCGGCTTGCCTCAGCGTTCCTCAGATTCTGTCATTCCGCCAGAAGCATTCAGTCCGCCGCGCGAGCAATCTCTACCGGCAAACGTGTGAGGCAGTCAAGGCCATGCCTGTTCAAACGGGCGCGCCGCGGTATTTTCTGGACGTTACCGACGACTTGAAGATCGACTTCACCCAGTCGGTCGGCCCCCTGGGGACGTATTTCATGCCCGAGGTGAACGGGGCCGGCGGAGCGCTGTTTGATTTCGACAATGACGGCGATTTCGACTTGTTTTTCGTGAACAGCGGACGGTCTCCGGCTGCGCGCCGAGAGTTTCCTGCCGGCACACGCATTGGGAACCGGTTGTATCGCCAGGAGAGCGACGGCACGTTCGTCGATGTCACGGAAGGGTCAGGACTGGAGGGCGGCGGCTACGGCGTGGGCTGCGCGGCAGGCGACGTCGACAACGATGGCAATATCGACTTGTATGTCACGCATTACGGCTGCGACCGCCTCTACCGGAATAACGGCAATGGGACGTTCACCGACATCACGGAAGCGGCGGGCATCGCCGAGGATGATTACGGGACCTGCGCGGCGTTTCTGGACTACGACCGGGACGGCCGGCTCGATCTGCTGGTCGTCAATTACGTGCACGATCCGGCGCACGGCCTGTCGGTGGCCTGCAATTATCGAGACGGCCGCGTAACGTACTGCGGTCCGCGAATGTTTCTTCCCACCGACGTGCGACTGTACCACAACGACCGGCCCGCAGCCGGGGCAGACGAGCTGCTCCTGCCGCATTTTACAGACGCGACGAGTTCCGCCGGATTGAGCGATTTACGCGGAGCCGGCTTCGGCGCCGTGTCCGCCGACTTCAACGGCGACGGATGGCCCGACATCTATGTGGCCAACGACATGTTGCCGAATCGGCTCTGGATCAACCGCGGAAGCGGCACGTTCGCCGACGAGGCGGTTCCCCGGGGAGTTGCCCATAATGGCGACGGAAACGTGCTGGCCAGCATGGGACTTGCCATCGGCGACGTCAACGGCGACGGGGCGCCCGATCTTCTGGCCACCCATTTCGCCGAAGAAACCGCCACGTTTTACCTCAGCGGCGACGCGGGCTTTTACAACGACGCGACGAGCGCTGCGCGAATTGCGGGGCCGACGCGGCTGCACACAGGATGGGGAGCGGCATTCGTCGATCTCGACCACGATGGTGACCTCGATCTGGCGGTGGTCAACGGGCTCGTCGTCCCCTGTGACTTGACTCGCGGCGACTTCGCACTTGTTCAGGAAGTTCGGCATGATGAAATCCGGGACCCGCACGCTTACTGGGACCATTACGCCGATCGAAACCTGCTCCTCCTGAATGACGGCCGGGGACGCTTCGACGACGTGAGCGCCTCCGGGGGCCAGTTCTGCACGATGCCGGGAAGCGGCAGAGCGCTCATTTTCGGCGACATCGACAACGACGGAGACATCGACTTCGTCGTGACGTATTGCGGCGGGCGGGCGCGCGTGTTCCGGAACGAAGTGCCCAAGCGCGGCCGCTGGCTCGAGGTGAGGGCCTTTGACCCGGCACTTCGCCGCGATGCCCTGGGAGC
>JBLMWR010000060.1:0-6703 GCA_050257335.1 Deltaproteobacteria bacterium
ATCTTCGCCAATCAACTCAAGGTGCCGATCTCTGCCCCGAGGGGGGGGAATCCAGAGACAACCAACCTACTAAGACGCGCAGCCCCCGGGCTTTATTCCCGAGAATTCGCGCCGCCTGATAAAAAAGGACAGGCGCCTCATTGTAACGGGGTGACTTCGCGACCCGGCGGGTTTCGGTGTGCAACTCAAGTGCAGGACGCCCCTTCCGGGCCGTCGCCATCGCCCCGGAAGGGCCGCCCTGCCGTGCCGTTCGCTACCTTTTCCCCTCCTTTCTTGCGACAATCTCTGAACAGGCGGGAATAACTCCGGTGGCTCGCGGATCGTATTCTCCTGAACAGGGCTCGTGCCTCATGGATCATTGCGCTTGCAAGCTGGTTGACCTGGTCGAGCGGTACTACGCCTTGTTGTACCGCTACGCGTATCGGCTCACCGGTTCCGAGGCCGATGCCGAAGACCTGACGCAGCAGACGTTTCTCATGGCACAGGCGAAATGGAATCAGTTGCGGGACGAGCGGAAGGCGAAATCGTGGCTCTTCGCGATCGCTCGCAACGCCTACCTCAAGGAGTTGCGGGCGCCGACCTGCCTGGTGACGGAGGCACTGGATGAATTGCCGGGCCCCTCGCAGGACGGCCCCGAGTCCGATTTCGACGAGGAGCAGTTGCAGAACGTTCTCAACGACCTGCCCGAAGAATTCCGCTCGCCGGTCGTCTTATTTTACTTCGAGGAATTCAGCTACAAAGAAATCGCCGAGCAGATGGACGTCCCTGTGGGAACGATCATGAGTCGCCTGGCGCGCGCCAAAGCCTTTTTGCGGCAGCGCCTGACTGTTCCCGAACCTGCCGGGGCTCTTCCTTCTGCGGCGCCCGCAGCGCTCTCCTCGTCTGCCGACTGGACGGCGCTGAACGCGAGGTCTTCATGAACTGCCTGACCGCCCGACAGACACTGGAACTGGCCCGTCGCGACGAGCCCGAGGCCGCCGGCTCCTGCAACCGGGCGACGGTTGAAGATGCCGCGCGCCACCTTGAAGCCTGTCCGACCTGCCAGACCGCCGTGCGCCGTCAGCGCCAGTTCGATTACAAAGTCGGCGTGATGATCCGCGAGGCGCCGGTTCCTGCGGACCTGAAAGACCGGCTGCTGGCCCGGCTCGAAGAAGATGACCGCAGCCGCCTCGTTCACGGTGAAGAGACCGCACAAAGGCCCGCGCCGCCTGCACCGGGTACCGAGCCAGCGGTCGCCGCGCCGGCGGCGGGTGTGGTCGTGCCGGTGCTCCCGGGCCGCGCTCAGGCCGGCGCGCGGCGGCGGTGGCTGGGGGCCGTCGCGCTGTCCGCCGCCTGCCTGGTGGCCGGGTTCGGCGCCTGGTCGCTCTGGCCGGTCCCGCCGTCGATCAACCCCGACGACGTCGCCGCCGAGCTGGCGACCAGCGACATCCGTCCCGCCAACCTCGCCGCGTTCACCCGCTTCGCCAACGGCCTGGCCCCGAAGGTCCCCGACACGATGAAATCGGATCGACTGGTCCTTCCCCCGCGACGACTGTATGAGTTGGACGTCGCCGTCTATTTCTTTCCGCTCTCCAGCCGCCGCGGCGCGCCGCTCGATGGCCGCCTGGCGGTCATTCCAAAACGCCGCGTGGTCGCCGGCAAAGTCCCGCAGGCCACGAGTTTTCTCGCTCCCCCGCCGCACGTCACCTACTACAAGAACGGCTTTTGTGTCACCGCCTGGGTCGAGGGAGACTTCGTCTACATCTGCTGCCTGAGGGGCGGAGAAAACGAGCTGTACCGCCTGCTCCCGATTCGCACGATGCCGATCTAGCCGCACGCCTCGAGAGCAACTCTGCGTCGCGCCGGGATAGAATCGACCTCTCATCTTGAGCAAGAGCCAAAGTCGCAGGCATGCTCCGCATGCCGCAGCCGTTCGTGTCGCACCAGCGAAACTCGGACGTACCGCGCACTGCACAGCCTCGGAGCGTGCCTGCTGCGATGTTAATCTCTGCCGGTCGTAACGAGCCCCCGGTCGCGTCAACCTTCCCGCCGGCAACGCCCTTGCCGCGCAAAACGCTTTACGTGCATGGGTCGAGAGGTGGTCTCCGATCTGTTTCGAAAGAGTCGGCACAGGGCCACTGCGGAAGGGATTCCGTCAATTGGGGGGCTGAACACATGAAACGCTGGATTGTGGCAATTCTCGCAGCGGGTGCGTGTGGCTTCGCCACCGCCTCCCCCCGGGCCGACGAAAAACCGGCTCCCAACTACGAGGGACGCCTCCTCCGCCGCCACGAGGAACTGTCGCGCAAGGCGCGGGCCGACGAACTGCGGTTTGAACGCGCCCGTGCCCGTGCCCGCGAGCGGTACGCCCTCGAGGCGTATTACGATCGCATCGGGTACTCTCCGCAGCGCCCCTTCGTCTCCCGCTCGTCGATGGGCTACGGTGCGTTCGGCGGTCCGTACGTCGTCTATTGGTACCGTCCGTTCGGCTGGTAACCCGGATTATTCAAGTAGGGTGGGTCAAGCTCGCGCAAGTCCAAGGTGCGTCAGCGCAAGCCGCTTTCGGTTCTGGCCACACGCCGCAATGGCGCGAGCCCTTCCCGGGCGAGCGAAGACCCACCGACGCTGGGGCTTGCTCGACACACCCTACATGAGCTTGAATAATCCGGGGTAATCCGTCCCCCGGGGGGTCTCGGGGATACGTTGGCGGCAATGATACGAAGCGGTTCCGTCGTGGGGGATGCGGCCCGCGCCCACGCCGACGCAAGCTGCGTCGGCCACGATTCGCCGTTGTCTTCTCATCCGCGGCCGCGCGGAGCAAGTTTGCCGTGGCCGCTTACCGTTCCGGGCATCGCCATCCGTGTCAATGCGCCACGCCGGTGGTGTTTTAATTTGGCGAAGGCCGCGCGAAAGCGCCCCGGCCGCTTCCGAGCAGTCCGGGCATTGGGTTCACAAATCCGGACACCACCCCCATGGGGCATTTCGTGACTTTTCCCCCCGGGGCCGGTATTCTGATTGTACGTCGGGCTTCCCGCCCTGACATTCGGCTGTTTCCACATTTCCGTCAGGCTCGAACGCCTGACCTGCAGAAAGAGATTCCCGATGCGTTTCGTTCTCTTCGGCGGTTTAGCGGCTTTTGTGGCAGTGGCACTCTCGGCTGAGGCTCGCGGCCAGGAAAAGCCCAAACCCGATGTTCCGCAGGGAGTGCTCCCCAGTGGTGCCGACGGAAAACCGCTGAATCTCGATTTCGAAACCGGCAATCTGCAGGACTGGACGGCCGCCGGCGAGGCGTTCGCCGAACAGCCGGTTAAGGGAGACACCGTCTACGCCCGCCGGCAGGACATGAAGAGCGAGCACGCCGGCCAGTTCTGGGTCGGAACGTACGAACGCAAGGGAGATGCTTCGCAGGGAACGCTCACGTCGGCGCCGTTCCGCGTGACGGACCGTTACGCCGCCTTTCTGATCGGCGGCGGTCCGACCGACGCCACGCGCGTCGAGCTGGTCCGCAAGGAAAACGGGCGCGTCTTTTACAAGACCTCCGGGGACGAACGCGAGAACATGCACCGTGTCGTTGTCGATCTGAAGGACGTGGTGGACAAGGAGATTTTCATCCGACTGGTCGATGCCAGCTCCGGCGGCTGGGGGCACATCAACTTCGACGACTTCCGGCTCTACGAGACCAAGCCGAATTTCCCGAAGGCCGGTCCGCGAAACCCCGCCGACCTCCTGGAATTCGCCGGGCTCTCTCCCGATGACGCCGCCAAGGCGATGACGCTGCCGGAGGGCTTCGCCGTCACCGCCTTCGCCGGCGAACCCGACGTCGTCCAGCCCATCGCCATGACGATCGACGACCGCGGCCGCGTGTGGGTCGCCGAGGCCTACGCGTATCCCGTCAAGGTCCCGGCTGAAAAGGCACAGGACCGGATTTTGATCTTCGAAGACGCCGACGGCGACGGCAAGTTCGACAAGCGCACCGTCTTTACCGACAATCTTAATCTGGTGAGCGGACTCGAAGTGGGCTTCGGCGGTGTGTGGGTCGGGGCGGCCCCCGAGCTGCTCTTCATTCCCGATGCGAACCGCGACGACAAGCCCGATGGCCCGCCGCAGGTGCTGCTCGACGGCTGGGCCTATCAGGACACGCACGAAACCCTCAACTCCTTCATCTGGGGCCCCGACGGGTGGCTCTACGGGTGCCACGGCGTCTTCACGCACTCCAACGTCGGTAAGCCCGGAACGCCCGACGACGAGCGGACGAGGATCAACGCCGGCATCTGGCGGTATCATCCCACGAGACACGAATTCGAAGTCTTTGCCTACGGGACGAGCAATCCGTGGGGGGTCGATTTCAACGACAACGGCCACTGCTTTCTCACCTGCTGCGTGATTCCCCACCTCTTTCACGTGATCCAGGGAGGCCGCTTCCAGCGGCAGGCGGGGGAACATTTTCAGCAGCACACGTATGCCGACATCCCGACCATCGCCCGCCACCGCCACTGGGTCGGGAATCAATGGAATGAAGCCGACCGGGCCCGCTCCGATGCCAGCGGCGGCGGACACGCCCACGCCGGGGCGATGATCTATCTCGGCGGAAGCTGGCCCGAACAGTACCGCAATCAGTTGTTCATGAACAACATCCACGGTGCCCGGCTGAACCTCGACATCCTGACGGCGTCCGGCTCGGGATACTCCGGCGACGGCGCCCCCGACTTCTGCAAGACCAACGACCTCTGGTCGCAGATTCTGTACCTGCGCTACGGCCCCGACGGGCAGGTGTACATGATCGACTGGTACGACCGGAACCAGTGCCATCACGGCGATGTCAACGGGCACGATCGCTCGAACGGCCGGATCTTCAAGATCAGCTACGGGAAACCGAAACCGGTTCCGGTCGACTTGCAGAAGAAGAGCGATCTCGAGCTGGTCGAACTGCAACTGAACAAGAATGACTGGTACGTGCGCCAGGCGCGGCGGATCTTGCAGGAACGGGCCGCGGCGAAAAAGTTTACTCCAAGGGCGCGCGCCGCCCTCGAACGCATTGCCTTCCGCCACGACACCGTCCCCGGCCGGCTGCGCGGCCTGTGGGCGATGCACGTGACGGGGGGGCTGTCGGAAGATCAGATTCTGCAGGCGCTGCACGACGACAGTCCGATCGTCCGCGGATGGACGATTCAACTGGCCTGCGAGAACCGTCAACCGACCGAGAAGTTCCTCGACGCGCTGATGACTCTCTCTCGCGGCGACGATTCGCCGGTCGTGCGGCTGTACATCGCCTCGGCCCTGCAGCGCATTGAGCCGGAAAAACGCTGGGACATTCTGGTGGGGCTGTTGAGCCAGGCAGCCGACAACGACGATCACAACCTGCCACTCATGGACTGGTACGCCGCCGAGCCTCTGGCGGAGATCGACGCGCCCCGGGCCCTGGCGCTGGCAGCCGAGGGGAACATTCCGCTCGTGTTCGAATTCATGATCCGCCGCATCGCTTCGATCGGCGCTCCCGAGTCGCTCGATCTCGTCGTCGGCGCGCTGAAGAGTGCGAAAGAAGCCGAGACGCAGCTTCAGGTCCTGCGCGGGGTGCGCGCCGCACTGATCGGGCGGCGGCAGGTTCCCATGCCCGCAGGGTGGGGAGCGGTTGCGAAAACGCTCGCGGATGCCAAGAGCGACGAGATCCGCACCCTGGCCTTCGCGCTGGCGGTGAAGTTCGGCGATCCGGAAGCCATCGCGAAGATGCGCGGGCTCCTCGCCGGTTCGAAAACGCGCGTCGAGCAGAAGAAGGAATATCTGGCGGCGCTGCTCGGGGCCAAGGACAAACAGCTTGTCTCCGTCCTCAAGGGCCTCCTGGAGGAGGCCGCGCTGCGCTCCCCGGCGATCCGCGGAATGGCCGAATATGACGACCCGCAGATTCCGGAAATCCTCGTAGCGGCGTATCCCCGCTGGAACGCCGCCGAAAAGCGAGATGCCCTGGGAACGCTGACGGCGCGCGTCAGCTCCGCGAAGGCCCTGCTCGACGCGGTCGAAAAGAAGAAGATCCCCGTGACGGATCTTCCTGCCGACCTCGTCCGCCAGATGCGCAACCTCAAGAACGAAGAGCTGGACGAGCGGATTGTCGCCGTATGGGGAGTTATCCGCGACACGCCGGAAGAGAAGGCGAAGCTGATCGCCCATTACAAACAGCTTGTGGCGGCCAAGCCCGTCGTTCCGGAGGACCTTCCCCTGGGCCGGGCCATGTTCGTCAAGACCTGCCAGCAATGCCACACGCTGTTCGGCGTGGGGGGCAAAATCGGGCCGGAGCTGACCGGCTCGAATCGGGCCGACCTGAATTACCTGCTCTCGAACGTCCTCGATCCCTCCGCCGTCATGGCTCGCGAGTACATTCCCACCGTCATCGTCACGAACGGCGGGCGGGTGATTACGGGCCTGGTGCGCGAGCAGACCAATAATGCCCTCACCGTCGTCACCTCCAACGAGACGATCGTAGTGCCGCGCGACGAAATTGACGAACAGAAACCGGGCGACAAGTCGATGATGCCCGACGACCTCTTGAAGCCCCTTTCGGACGTCGAGGCACGGGCCCTGATCGCATACCTGGCCAGCCCGAAGCAGGCCCCCGTCCTGGCGACCAGAGACAACCTGGCGACGTTCTTCAACGGCAAGGACCTCGCCGGCTGGGAGGGGAAACCCGAGTTGTGGCGGGTCGAGAACGGCGAGATCGTCGGCACCAGCAAGG
>JBLMWR010000061.1:0-6055 GCA_050257335.1 Deltaproteobacteria bacterium
CCCGATTTCATCGGCTTCACGTTTCTGGTGCACAACGGACGGACGCACCTGAGCGTCTACATCACGGAAGAAATGGTCGGCCACAAGCTGGGCGAGTTCGCCCCCACGCGGGTGTTCCGCGGGCACGGCGGGAAGGGATCGAAAAAAGAAGCCACGGCGGGCGGGGCGCCGCCAGGTTGACCGAAGAAGAAGCGGGGGGGCGACGGTCGGGGCTTTCCAGAGAATTTTCGAGGTTTGTCGGGGTCGGTTGAGGAGTTCGAAAGATGGCATACAGCGCACAGCATCGATTTGCACGCATCGCGGCGACCAAGGTTCGTCCGTTCACGGACCTCATCCGGGGACGGCTGGCCGGCGAGGCGCTGGAACTGCTCAAATACGAGCCGAACCGCGGCGCACGGATGCTCGAAAAAGTGCTGGCCAGCGCCATGGCCAATGCCGAAGACCAGGGCGCCCGCAACGTCGATCGCATGCTGGTGGTCGATGCCCGGGCCAACAACGGGCCGATGTTCAAGCGGATCATGCCCCGGGCGCGGGGCATGGCGTTCATGATTCGCCGGCGCTTCGCCCACATCAACGTGGCGATCGACGCGCCGGTGCCGCCGGCGGCCAAGGGGGCCTGAGGAATCAAATACCTTAAGCCCGCGGGTCGTATCCCGTGGGTGTCGTGAATTTCGGACTTCGTCTATCTGGATTTGGCAGTTTATGGGACAGAAAACGCGACCTACGGGTTTCCGAGTCGGCATTGTCGAAGACTGGCGCAGCCGCTGGTACGCCTCGAAGAAGGAATTCGGCGACCTGCTCTGCGAAGACTTCAAGATCCGCAAATTCATCAAAAAGAAATATTTGTTCGCGGGGATCCCGAAGATCGAGATCGAACGGACCCGTGACATGGTGATCGTCCACCTGCATTGCGCCCGGCCGGGGATCATCATCGGACGCAAGGGGCAGGAAGTCGATCGACTCAAGGCCGAACTCGAGGATCTCACCGGCCGGCGGATGGACCTGAAGATCATTGAAATCAACAACGCCAACCGCAGCGCGCAACTGGTCGCCGAAGACATCGCCCAGCAGCTCGAGAAGCGGGCCAGTTTCCGCCGCACGATGAAACGCGGGATGGAACAGGTGATGGAAGCAGGGGTGCTGGGAGTGAAGGTGCAGTTGTCGGGGCGGCTGGGCGGCGCAGAAATGTCGCGCTGCGAAAAGGCCGCGAAGGGTTCGATTCCCCTTTCGACGCTGCAGGCACACATTGATTACGGATTTGCACAGGCACTGACAGCCCAGGGAATGATCGGCGTAAAGGTGTGGATCAACCTGGGAACCTACGCAGAAGAAGAGGAAGCGACCGATGGCGCTCATGCCAAAGCGGGTCAAGTACCGCAAAAGCCAAAGAAGACGCATAAGAGGTAATGCGACGCGCGGAAACCGCGTTTCGCTGGGAGACTACGGCCTGCAATCCCTGCAGGCGGGGTACGTCAAGGCCACGACGATCGAGGCCTGCCGTGTCTCGGCCATGCAGTACATTCGCGGCGACGGGAAGCTTTACATCCGGATTTTCCCGCATAAACCGGTGACGGCCCGGCCGCTCGAGACGCGCATGGGCAAGGGAAAGGGGGAGCCGGACCACTGGGTCGCGGTGGTGAAATCGGGAACGGTGATGTTCGAGGTGGCGGGACTTCCAGCGGACGCCGCCCGCGAGTGCCTGTCGCGCATCGCCTACAAGCTGCCCGTCCGGGTGCGAATGCTCGGCCGGCGGCCGGGAGAGTAACGATCATGAGCAAGGCCAAAGAACTGCGGGAGATGAGCGACGACCAGCTCGAGTTTTCGCTTCGCGAGGCGAAGGAGTCTCTGTTCAACCTGAGATTTCAGGCCTCGACCGAGAAGCTCGACGCGCCCAGCAACCTCAAAAAGACCCGGCGCGAGATCGCCCGGATCAATACCATTCTGCGGGAACGACAACTGGCAAAAGAAGCCCCGGGGGCCGGAAAGTAAAGGAAAGCAGCCAGTACACAGTACGCAGGACTGTGCAGGAATCACTGAGCACCCGGGACTGAGTACCGGGTACTCGATCAAATTTACCGGAACAGCACACATGCGCAGACGAATGATCGGGACAGTCACGCGGGACAAGACGCTGAAGACGCGGCGGGTGGAAGTGCCGCGGCTGTATCGGCATCCCAAGTACGGCAAAACGCTGCGAACCAAGACAGTTTGCTACTGCCACGACGAGAACAACGAATCCCACGTGGGGGATCTGGTGGAGATTATCGAGAGCCGTCCGCTGTCGAAAACCAAACGGTGGAACCTGGTCCGCATCGTGCAGAAGTCCACGGAAGTGCACGTGGAGACGGTTTAGCCGGAGGGCAGAGATTCGGGCAGCCGCCGGCGGGGCGGCATCCGGCACGTTGAGCTCCGACGACCCGGGCGGGGCGTGGGAAAGCAGGAACAGAACATGATTCAGATGCAGTCATTGATGGACGTCGCCGACAATACGGGGGCCAAAGTGGCCTACTGTATCAAGGTGCTGGGAGGAACCCACCGCCGCTACGCCGGTCTGGGGGATGTGGTCGTGGTCAGCATCAAGAAGGCGATTCCGGGGGGCGCGGTGAAGGCGGGAGACGTGGTGCGGGGAGTGATCGTTCGGACGAAAAAGCCGACGCGCCGGGCCGACGGCAGTTACGTGCGGTTCGACCGCAATGCCATCGTTCTGATCGACAACGAGTTGAACCCCCGGGGAACCCGCATCTTTGGCGCGGTGGCTCGTGAATTGCGCGATCGGCGGTTCATGAAGATCATCAGCCTGGCAAGCGAGGTGGTGTAATCATGAAGATCAGGCGGGGAGACATGGTGCAGGTGATGGTCGGCGATGATGCCGGCGGAGGCCCCAGAAAGGTGCTGCAGGTGCTCGACGACGGACGGAAGGTCGTCGTGGAAGGGGTCAACCGGGTGTACAAACACGTGCGCCGCGGGCATCCCAAGAGTCCCCAGGGGGGGCGCCTGTCGCGGGAGATGCCAATTGACATCTCGAATGTGCTGCTTTACTGTAACGCTTGCGGCCGCGGGGTCCGCGTGGGCTTTCAATACAAGCCCGACGGCAGCAAAAACCGCTGCTGCCGGAAGTGCAAGGCCGACCTGGGGACCGTCAGTCCCCCCAAGCCGCGGTACGCCGGCCGGGCCTGAGAATTTCATGGAAAAGTCCGCCGGTTCGAAAGCGGCGGGCGCAAGAGCGTAGAGAAACGACTGGTAGAAAATCGACATGGCCAGATTGCTGGACAAGTACATCAAGGAAGTGCAGCCGCGGCTCGCCAAACAGCTCGGACGCACGAACACCCACTCGCTGCCGCGGTTGACGAAAATCGTGGTGAACATGGGGGTCGGCCAGGCCTCGCAGGACCGCAAACGCCTGGAAGAGGCGAACGGGCACCTGGCGACGATCACCGGGCAGAAGCCGCTGGTCACCAAGGCCAAGAAGGCGATCTCGGCGTTCCGGCTGCGGCAGGGGATGGAAATCGGCTGCAAGGTGACGCTCCGCGGGCGGCGGATGTACGAGTTTCTCGACCGGCTCATCTCGCTGGCTCTCCCCCGCGTCCGCGACTTTCGGGGGCTCAGCCGCAGGGCGTTCGACGGCAACGGCAACTACACCCTGGGGCTTTCCGAACAACTGGTGTTTCCCGAAATCGAGGCCGACAAGGTCGCACATACGCAGGGAATGCACATTTCCCTTGTCACCACGGCCGACACCGACGATGAAGCGCGGCTGCTGCTGACGGAACTGGGCCTGCCACTGGCGAATGAATAGCTGTCAATTTTTGTCGTGTGGACTTCAGTCCAGACGGGATGTAGTGACGGGGTGACCGAAGTCTCCCCAGGGGGTTGTGGCCGACCGCTCGGCGGGTCGAGAATCTCACAGCCTCGGAGAGAAAACACGGAGTAACAGGAACATGGCCAGCAAGGCGAAGATCGAAAAGGCGAACCGGAAGCCGAAGTTCAGTTGCCGGCGCGAGAGGCGGTGCCAGTTGTGCGGGCGGCCGGGCGCGGTGTACCGCAAGTTCAAATTGTGCCGGCTCTGTTTTCGCACCATGGCCCTGGATGGTTTGATTCCCGGAGTGAAGAAGGCGAGCTGGTGATAGCATGATGACCGACCCCATTGCCGACATGCTGACTCGAATCCGCAACGCGGTGGCGATCGAGCGTCCGTTCGTCGACATCCCCATGTCGCACGAAAAGGAGGGGATCGCCCAGGTCCTGCAGCGCGAAGGCTACATCTGGGACTTCGAGATCGTGGATCAGCAGCCCGTGAAGATTTTGCGGGTGAACCTGAAGTACGGGCCCAACGGCGAGCGGATCATCCAGGAGATCAAGCGGGTCAGCAAGCCGGGCTGCCGGGTCTACAAGAAGTCGCGGGAACTGCCCGTCGTGCTCGAGGGAATGGGGATCAGCGTGGTCTCGACCAGCCAGGGAATTTTCAGCAACCGCGAGGCAATGGCGAAGGGAATCGGCGGCGAAGTGCTGTGCTCGATCTACTGAAGAGTAAACCGTTTTTTCTCGTTAAACCGCAAGCGACCGTCAGGGCGAATTCTCGAACGCAGGCCGTTTCGGTCGCAAGTCACGCTTGCAGTTTCGCGATGAGGTGATTTACAAATGTCCCGGATTGGAAAAAAACCGATACCGCTTCCCGCGGGGGTGACGGCAAAGGTCGTAGGGGGCGTCCTTTCGGTCAAGGGAGCCCTGGCAGAGCTGTAGCTCAAGGTTCATACGGCCATGAAGGTCGCCGTGGACGAGCAGGCGAAACAGATCGTCGTCAGCCGGCCCGACGAAGAACGGCAGAATCGGGCGCTGCACGGGCTGACCCGCAGTCTCATCAACAACATGGTGACCGGGGTCGTCAAGCCGTTTGAAAAGAAGCTTGAGATCATCGGCGTCGGTTACCAGGCGTCGATCGGCGGCAAGACGCTGAACCTGCAAGTGGGGTTTGCCAACGTCGTCAAGCTGCCGATTCCCGCGGGGGTCAAATGCAATTTGCCCGATAACACGCACATCCATCTGTCGAGCGCCGACAAGCAAGCCGTGGGGCAGTTTGCCGCCGAGATTCGCAAAGTGCGTCCTCCCGAGCCGTACAAGGGGAAGGGAATCCGCTACGAAGGCGAATACGTGCGGCGGAAGGCGGGCAAGGCGTTCGCTAGCGGCGGATAATGGAGTAAACCTTTTTGGCTCGTTAAACCGCAAGCGTGGCTTGCGACCGGTCAGGCCTGCGTTTGCGATTGTCGCTCGCCGGTCGCTTGCGGTTTCGCGAACGCAGGCGTTTTTTCGCATGACAACATTATGAAGATTTCAAAACGAATTCAGCATCAGCGCCAGGTCCGGGCGTGGCGGGTCCGCAAGAAGATCCATGGCAGCGCCTCGCGCCCGCGGCTGACGGTATTCCGCAGCAACAAACATATTTACGCCCAGATTGTCGACGACCAGAAGGGGCATTCACTGGTGGCGGCCAGCACCGCCGAGGTCGGAATCTGTCCCAGGGGGGAGAACGGCGGAAACAAGGCGGCGGCGGTCAAGGTGGGCAAGGCGCTGGCCGTGCGGGCCCTCGAAAAGGGGATCAAACTGGTCGCCTTCGATCGCGGGCGTTATCGTTACCACGGCCGGATCGCCGCATTGGCGGATGCCGCCCGCGAGGGTGGCCTCGAATTCTAAGGAGTAAACCGGTTTTATCTCGTCAAACCGCAAGCGTGCGGCCGTGCGAAATTTCAAACGCAGGCCCGACCGGTCGCGAGCTGCGCTTGCGGTTTCGCAGTCGTCTCTTCCCAGAGGTGTTTCGTGTCGAGTGAATCCCGAGAAGGTCAGGAAAAGGTCATCCAGATCCGCCGCTGCGCCTGCGTGGTCAAAGGGGGCCGGCGCTTTACCTTTACCGCCCTGGTGGTTCTGGGGGACAAGCGGGGCAAGGTGGGCTGGGGGTACGGCAAGGCCTCGGAAGTCCCCCAGGCCGTTGAAAAAGCGGTCAAAGGCACTAACCGCAATTCCGTCGTCGTCCCCCTGGCCGATACGACGATTCCGCATACAG
>JBLMWR010000062.1:0-4764 GCA_050257335.1 Deltaproteobacteria bacterium
TCCTGTTGCTCCCCACCCCGCCTCACGGCGACGCGGTTACATTTGGTTTCAGGCCGGAGTGTGTCTACCTGGAGTGGACTTTCACCTCTCTGGCCAAATACGCTTACAGACGCACTAGTCCAGTCACTCCGTGACTGGACGGCAGTTGACGATGTCTGCGAATCCGACAACGAAGCCACGTGCAGGCACCATCATGGTTCCCCGCGTATCAGCCACGGATGCAATCCTGTGGGCCCGGCGACATAATCCTTCCAGACCTGAGATCGCTTGATTCCGGAGACTACGTCGATGTTCCACCTTTACACCGCTGCCGTCACGATTCTTCTCGCCGCGCCGCTGGCCGGAGCGGACGGGGGAACCGATCCCCTCGGTGCCGAACCGCTCGTGTGGGAGGGGGATCTGGACGTGCGGATGATGGATGGGCTGCATGTCTTCGTCGAGCGGAAGATCGCCGCGTCGGTCAAAAATCGGCCACAGTACTGGAACCGGATGCTGGAGCCCGGGGGGAATTACGCGGCGTCGATCGAGCCCAATCGCCAGCGGTTCCGGCAGATGATCGGCGCGGTGGATCCGCGAGTGAGCGCGAAGACCAAGCGGATGGAACGTTTTGGCGACGACGACTCCCCTGCCCTCGTCGCACAGACCGAACGGTATCGAGTCTTCCAGGTGCGCTGGCCGGTGCTGGAGAATGTCCACGGCGAAGGGCTGCTCCTCGAGCCCTTGACGGCACCCGTGGGACAGGTGGTCGCCGTGCCGGATGCCGACCAGACGCCGGAGCAGCTTGCCGGACTCGCTCCGGGAATCGCGCCGCAATCACAATTCGCGCGGCACCTGGCGGAAAATGGCTTTCGCGTTGTCGTGCCGGTGCTGATCGACCGTTCGGACAAATGGTCGGGGAACGACCTGGTGGCATACACGAATCAGCCGCACCGCGAGTGGATCTACCGGCAGGCGTATCAGATGGGCCGGCACGTCATCGGCTACGAAGTGCAGAAGATCGAGGCGGTGGTGGACTGGCTTGTGGAGCAGCAGGCGGCGGAATCGGGACGCATCGGCGTCGCCGGGTATGGCGAGGGAGGGCTGATCGCGTTTTACGCGGCTGCCGTCGACTCGCGGATTGACGCGTGCCTGGCGAGCGGCTGTTTCGATCCGCGCGAGAGAATCTGGGAGGAACCGCTGTATCGCAACCTGTTCGGCTATCTGCGCGAGTTCGGCGACGCTGAAGTCGCCTCGCTGATCGCTCCACGCGGGCTGGTGGTAGAATACAGCGAGTTTCCGGTGGTCAACGGCCCGCCCGCCGTCCGCGCCGGGCGCCGCGGCGGCGCGGCGCCGGGAAGACTGGTGACGCCACTATATGCCGGCGTTCAGGCCGAGTTCCAGCGCATCGCCGGTCTCGTGCCGGCCAACTCCAGGAATCGCTACCTCATCCGCGGCGAAAAAGATCAACCCGTTCCGTTCGGCTCGGCCGCAGCACTCGAGCAATTTGCCCGCCTGCTTTCCGTCGATCGCCGGCTGAAAACCCCGGAGGTCATTCCGGCCGATCGTCGCCAGGGATTCTCGGCGGCAGAACGGCAACGGCGGCAGGTGAAAGAGCTGGAAGCCGAAATGCAGCGCCTCGTGCGCGGGGCCGACCATGTGCGCGACGCGTTTTTTCTGTCGCACACGGTTGTCGATCAGAAAGCGCCCGAGAAATTCACCGTGGAACTGCCGCGCTATCGAAAGATCCTGTGGGAGGAAGTGCTGGGGAAGTTCGACGATCCGCTGTTGCCGCCCAAACCGCGGGTCCGCAAGATTTATGACCGCGAGAAATGGACCGGGTACGAAATCGTGCTCGACGTCTTTCCGGAGGTCTTTGCGTGGGGCGTGCTGCTCGTGCCGAAGGACCTGAAGCCGGGAGAAAAGCGCCCGGTGGTCGTCTGCCAGCATGGCCGGCGCGGGCTCCCCAGAGACGTCATCGAGGGGGACCTGCCGGCGTATCACGACTTCGCCGCCAGACTGGCCGAGCGCGGTTTCATTACCTTCGCGCCGCACAATCCGTATCGGGGGGAAGACCGCTACCGGTACTTGAGCCGCAAGGGAAACGCCGTCAAAGCGTCGCTCTTCTCGTTCATCCTCGCGCAGCATGAGCAGATCCTGAACTGGCTGGAAAAACTGCCGCACGTCGATCCCCGGCGGATCGCGTTTTACGGCCTGAGTTACGGGGGTGAGACGGCAGTCCGGGTGCCGCCGCTCCTTGAACGTTACTGCCTCTCGATCTGCTCGGCCGACTTCAACGACTGGGCGCGCAAGGTGGCGTCGACCGACGCCAGATACAGCTTCATGTTCACGATCGAATGGGAAATGCCGTATTTCAATCTGGGGAGCACGTTCAACTACGCGGAGATGGCGTACCTGATGGTCCCGCGCCCCTTCATGGTCGAGCGCGGGCACGCCGACGGCGTGGCGCCTGACGAGTGGGTGGCATACGAGTATGCCAAAGTCCGCCGGCTGTACGACCAGTTGGGACTGGGCAACCGAACCGAGATCGAATTCTTCAACGGCGGCCACACGATCAACGGCCAGGGAACGTTCCGGTTTCTGGAAAAGCACCTTGAGTGGCCGAAACAGTAGCATGGGCCGCCACGCGGCCTCGATTCGCGTCACTTCCTTTTCGCGAACTTCTTCACTGCCTCTTCGTTGACCTCGATCCCCAGCCCCGGTCCGGTCGGGACATCGATGAATCCGTTCTTAATCTCGAACGGCCGGGCGACGATTTCGTCGCGGAAAGGATTGTGCACGTCGAATTCGAGCATCGGTTCGTCGCTCGAAAACCCGAACGTGTATGGTGGGAGCAGCGACAGAACCTGCAGAGTCGCCGCCACCGCGACCGCGCTGGCCCAGCAATGTGGAACGCACTGCACGCTCCACAGCCGGGCCATGTCTGCGATGAACAGCGTCTCCGCCACCCCGCCGCACAGCGTCACGTCGGGCTGGATGATGTCGAAGGAGCGCTTGACGACGTGGTCGCGGGCCGAGGCGCGGGAATCGAGCGCCTCGCCTCCCGAAATGGCGATGTCGAGCGACTGGGTGAGCACGTCATAACCAGCATAGTTCTGCCCCTGCGGGAGCGGTTCCTCGAAACAGTAGAAGTCGAGCTTCTCGAGTTCTTTTCCGAACTTGACCGCCTGCGGCAGGGTAAAGGCCCCATTGCCGTCTGTGAGGAGCCGGATGTCCGCGCCGACCGCTTCGCGGACTTTGGCCAGTACAGCCAGATCGCGGCGCGATTCGAAGCGTCCGGTGCGCATTTTCATGGCTTTGAACCCGCGCTTAACGAGCGCCGCCGCTTCGGCCGGGTACTGGTCCTCGGGACGGACCCCCTCGGTGTAATTCATGGCCGCCGCGTACGCCAGAACTTTATCGCGCACCCGTCCGCCGTACAGATCGGCGACCGACAGCCCGAGCGCCTTTCCGCGCAGGTCGTGCAGGGCGATATCCACGCCGCCGACCGCACGGCCGTCGCCGAAGGCATGCCCCCAGAGCGTCTGCCAGAGCTTGCGGTGCTCCAGAGGATTGGCCCCCAGCAGTTTGGACTTCAAATGGTCTTCAATGATCCCGCGGGTCCCGCCGACGTCGGCGGTCTCTCCCCAGCCCGTCAGCCCGCTGTCGGTGGTGATCTTCACCAACAGCGCATCCCGCACGTTGGAGAGTTCCAGAATCGAGACGCCGATCGCCCTGGCGAGCTTGTGCTCCAGCGCGAATGTCTCGACTCCGGC
This sequence comes from Deltaproteobacteria bacterium, assembly GCA_050257335.1. Classification (GTDB taxonomy): domain Bacteria; phylum Planctomycetota; class Planctomycetia; order Planctomycetales; family Planctomycetaceae; genus JACQFH01. Next base: position 3,753 of record JBLMWR010000062.1, read on the forward strand.
GATCCTGAGCGCGGAGGGTATGGCATCCGCCGCGGCCAGGGCGGGGCTGTCGCCCGACGCGGACGACAGTTCTGCCAGCACGCCGCCCGAGGCCGCGATTCCCGATCGCAGCCAGTCTCTCCGCGTCAAGCCGCTGTCGTGCATGATTCCCCCCATCGCAGAACGGCAGATTCTGGAAAACAGGTGTGCCTCGCCGCCGCGAGCCGGCAGGAACGCCGGCGACGGATTCCCGGGTAGTGTAATCGGTGCTCCCCGAGATACTCAATCAGGGCGCGCCAGCAGGCTGACCCGGCTACAGCCAGAACCGCTTCCGGACGAACTCGATCACGTCGCCGAAAAGGACGTATCCCAGGCTGCGGCGGCCGCAATCGATTTTGGCGATGACCTCGGCGCCGATTCTCGGGTCCGGAGGGACCGGTTCGGCAAGCGAGGCGAAGAGGGGGACGACGGAGCCCTCGGTTTCGGAGATGACGGAGCGGGTGGAAATCGAATCGAGCGACCCCTCGTAAGTCGACTCGGTCGCCGTCGCCAGGACGTAGCGCAGCGGGAGCCTGCCGTCTTCGTGCTTGTGCTGCGCGACGAGGATATGTCCGAGGCGGTTCTCTGGGACGTCGAGCTCGAGCCTCCACGGACCGGAGGGATCCATGACTTCCAGGAGCAATTCGCCCCGCTTCACCGGGCGCTCGCGCAGCATTTCCTCGATCCGGAAGGTGGCGACGACCCCCGTGATCGGGGAGCGAACCGACAGATCTTCGACCTGCCGGGTCAGGCTTTTGACCTGCTCCGCGGTCCCTTCGATCTCGACCGCCAACTGCGCGTACTTGCCGCGCAGTTCAACCTCTGTTGCCGGGTTGGCGGCCGTCGCAGGTTCGCTCAACTGGGCGGCGATCGCGGCCCGCTGCTTCTGTTTTTCCTGCAGGAGGTTTCGCTGCGCGAGCAATTTGGCCTGCAATTCGACGTTCTTGAGGCGCACCAGCAGGTCGCCTTTGCGTACCTGCTGGCCGCTTCTGAC
>JBLMWR010000063.1:0-4972 GCA_050257335.1 Deltaproteobacteria bacterium
CCTTCGCGGATGTCTTTCTTCATCCGCTCGCGCTGGGCGGGGTCTTTCAGCCGCTCCAGCATTTTCGTCGTCCCCCCTTCGTGAGCCCACGGCGGGATGATGCTCGCCAGGTTGTTGTTGCCGCGCGTGTAGGGGTACGCGTTGGCCTGCACGTTGACGCCGCGCTCGCGGGCGGCTTCGATCAGTCCTATGACTTCACTCATCCGTCCCCAGTACTTCTGGTCGGCGATCTTGAGGTGGATGATGTCCACGGGGACGCCGGCCCGTTCGCCGACGGCGATGGCCTCTTTGACCGAGTCGAAGACGCCGGTTCCCTCATTGCGAATGTGCGACGAGAAGATGCCGCCGTGTTGGGCGACGACTTTGCACAGCTCGACGATGTCGTCGGTGGTGGCCAGCGAACCGGGGGGCATCATGAGCTGGCTCGACAGGCCGAACGCCCCCTCCTGCATAGTTTCATCGACAAGCGATTTCATCTGCTCGAGCTCGGCAGCGGAAGGCCGTTCGAAGGAGGTTCCCATCACGCTTTGCCAGACGTTGTCGAGGCCGACGTAGGAAACGACGTTGACTGAGATGCCAGACTTTTCGAGGGCGTCGAAGTAGCCTCGCAGCGTCGTCCACCGCCTGTCCTTCTCGTCGTCGGTTGCCTTCACGGGGGTCCGCTGTCCCTTCTGCGGAGCGGCCGAGTTCCCCTCGCCGAGAACTTCGGTGGTGACCCCCTGCCGAATTTTGCTCTGGGCGTTGCCATCTTCGAGGAGCAGGTAATCGGAATGCGAGTGCATGTCGATGAAGCCTGGGGCCGTGACGAGCCCTTTGGCGTCGATCGTCCGCTTCGCCGGCGCATTGGGAACGCGCCCCACCGCGACGATGCGATCCCCGCGGATGGCCACATCGCCGAAATACCAGGGATTACCGGTGCCGTCGACGATCTTGCCGTTGACGATGACCAGATCATAGGGAGGCTCGTCGGCGGGAAGCGCAGGGACAGCAGTCAATAACACGAGCGCACAAGCCGCAACGATGTGGCAGACCCGCGGTCGGTGATGGCACTCGTTCGGTGGCGATTTGCGGGAATCCGTATTGCGAAGCATGCACTTCTCCGTGGGCGAAGACGAGGAGCACGGCACTGATCGACGCTGTCTTCCACTCATCAAATGATCGATGACCAAAAAACGACGTTTCAAAATGGGCATCCATACATTACTCAGATTCTCGCAGATTGAATACCGGTCGAGCGACGGGAACATTCTGCGAGAATCTGCGAAATTTGTGGATCGTCCTTTCTTTCTCTGTATTTGTGCCAATCGTGCGATTCGTGGTTGAAAAGGAGGGACAACCAGGAATGTCGCGACTTGCACGAATTCGAATTGATCCGCGAAAAGCCGAGCCCGGCCGGCACCCGGAACCAATGTTAACGGACGGAGGAATTATCACGCAAAGGCGCAAAGATGCAAAGTATTCCATTGACCTGCAGTCTGAAGTGACCGTCCGGATCATGGAGACGTCTGGCGGTTCAGGCGGACGGGGCGAACTCTCAAATCCGCGGGCATCCGCGCCATCAGCGGTTCTCCTTTTTCCTTTTTATGCCCTTCTCGCTTCGGTTGATTCATCTCATGGACTGTCGCACGTCCTGTTCCGCGAGGGGGAGTTGGCGCATGTCGTCGCTGGCGATTCGGGTTGGTGGGTGTGGCTTGCAGACCTTCCGGACTAATTTTTCGCCGGCCGATTTTCAGAAAGTGGCATCAATTTCTGTTTATGCCCGTGCCGAAGCGGCGACGAGTATTTATAATTCAGTGTCGTGATCGATTCGTGCCGTGCTTGTACCTCAGAACGGTTTTCCGGAGACGTGCGTGACTGATCGAATTCATCCGGTAGCGGTGGGACTGTCGCGCCGGCGACTCTTGAAGCTGGGGACGCTGGGGCTGGCCGGCTGCGGCCTGTCGCTCCCGCGTCTTCTGGCGGCGGAGGCCGAGGGGCCGCGGTACGGGATTCGCCCCACGGCTGACAACTGCATTCTTCTCTTTCTGGACGGCGGGCCCAGCCATCTGGATATGTGGGACATGAAGCCCCACGCGCCGGACGGAATTCGGGGCGAGTTCACGCCGATTTCGTCGTCGTTGCCGGGCTACCAGATATCCGAACATCTGCCGCGGGTAGCCCAGCTCATGCACCGCGCGACGGTCGTTCGCTCGATGCACCACAGCGTCAACAACTCGCACGGGGCGGCGGTGTATACGGCCCTGACGGGGCATGATCGCGGCGAGGTGGGAGGGCTGGCGTCGCAGAACGATCATCCCCATATCGGGGCCGTGCTGGCGAAGCTCCGCCCGACGCCCCCCAACGTGCTGTCGCACGTCCATTTGCCGTACATCACGCAGGAAGGAAAGGGAAATCCGCCGCAGCCCGGTTTCTTCGCCGGCTTTCTGGGACGCTCGTACGATCCGCTCTTCGTGCTGAAGGATCCCAACGCCGCCGACTTCAATGTTCCCGAGCTGACGCTGCTGTCCGACACCTCCGCGGCACGACTGGCGGAGCGCCGGCAGCTCTTCGAAACGCTCGGAGCACAACTCCCCAATCGCAGCGACCGCTCGTCGGCTTCCGAGATGACGGTGATGCAGGCGCGCGCGATGGACCTGCTAACCTCCGAACGGACGCAAAAGGCGTTTCGCCTAACGGAGGAAACGCCCGCCGATCGGGAACGCTACGGCCGGAACATCTACGGCCAGAGCGTGCTTCTGGCGCGGCGGCTGATCGAAGCCGGGACGCGGCTGGTGACCGTGTCGTGGGCGCCGGACGCCAACGCCACATGGGATACGCACGGCAACAATTTCAAGAGCCTGAAATCGACCCTCCTGCCGCAGCTTGACGCGGCGTGCAGCAGCCTGGTGACCGACCTCGCCGAGCGGGGAATGCTGGAGCGGACGATCGTGGCCGTGTTTGGCGATTTCGGCCGCACGCCACGGATCAACGGCAACGGCGCGGGGCGCGACCACTGGAATTTCTGCTACAGCCTGATGATGTTCGGCGGGGGCTTCAAAGCGGGGCGGATTTACGGATCGAGCGACGCCACCGGAGCTTTCCCCGCCAGCAGCCCCCTCGTCCCGGGCGACATTCTCTCGACGATGTACACGGCGCTGGGGATTCCCCCCGAATACGAAATCCACGACCAGCTCAGTCGCCCGCACCGCGTCGTCCCGGCCGGCGACGTCGTGGCGGATCTGCTGGTGTAAGCACTCGTAGTACCGCCGTAAGGTGGTTCGGTGCCGCGGCTGGAAACTGTCCGAAATTTCACCTCGCGTCCAAGTAGATCTCGCCTGTCGGGCGGGATCTACTCGCGCGCCGACAGCGCGGGTACAATTTGAACATGAACGCCAATCAGCCATCTTCTGGTGCCGCTGCGCCCAACGTCCTGTTCGAAAAACAGGGCGGCATCGTGCGGTTGACGCTGAACCGGCCTGAAAAGCGGAATGCCCTGTCGCTGAAGGTGCTGCGCGAGCTGGAGGCGGCGATCGGGCGGATTGCCGGGGATCCCGAAGCGCGGGTCGTGGTCATCGCCGGGGCGGGGAAGGTCTTCTGTGCAGGGCATGATCTGGGCGAAATGACCGGGTGGACAGAGGCCGAGTATCGGAACCTGTTCTCGACGTGTTCGGTGATCATGCAGGGGCTGCGGAAACTGCCGCAGCCAGTGATCGCCCGCGTGCAGGGGATGGCGACGGCAGCGGGATGCCAGCTCGTGGCGTCGTGCGACCTGGCGGTGGCCGCCGCCGAGGCACAGTTCGCGGCGCCCGGCGTGAAGATCGGCCTTTTCTGCACGACGCCGATGGTGCCCCTCGTGCGGGCGGTGCCTGCGAAACTCGCGCTCGAAATGCTGTTCACCGGAGCGCCGATCTCGGCCGCGCGGGCCCTGGCGGCGGGGCTCGTCAACCGCGTCGTGCCGGCGGACCAGCTCGACGCCGCGGTGCAGGAATTCTGCGATGCCATCCTGGCGACGAGTCCGCTGGTGATCGGCCTGGGGAAAAAGGCCTTCTACGATCAGTTGTCGGTGGACGAGGCGACGGCCTACGAGCGGGCGGTGGAGATCATCACTGATAACGCCACCCGGGCCGATGCGCAGGAGGGTTTTCGCGCGTTTCTGGAGAAACGGCCGCCGGTGTGGAGGGGAGATTGAAAATTGAAAAATGTAAATTGAAAATTGCCGCCGACCGGACGAGTGTTGAGCTGACAGAATCAGACAGGACGATTGAAGGCAGGAAAATCATCGTCCGGTCGGCGATGCGGGACCGGCAAACGCAGGATGCCCGGCAATTTTCCCGTCCCTAGTTTTCCCGTCAATTCTTCGTGTCTTTCGCGTGTTTCGTGGTTTGGCAACGAAAACGAATTTAACCGCGGATGTCGCGGATATGCGCGGATGAGCCGGATGACCTCGTTCGTATCGATCCGCGCCATCCGCGGGTTTCGGCCGGTAGGTTCCCGCCAATGCCCCTTTTAGGTTTCGACGACGTGTATGCGGCGGCGGATGAGGCGAAACCGCGATTGACGGTGGCGGCGGCGGGGGCGGCCGATCCCACCGTGCTGACGGCGCTGGCGCGGGCCCATGCGCGGGGGTGGGTGGAACCGGTGGTCGTGGGGGAGGCCGTGGCGATTCAGGAGACGGCTGCCGCGGCAGGGGTGGAGCTTGCCGGGTTTCGGATTGTCGATACGGCCAAACCGGCGCAAGGAGCGGTGGCAGAGGTTCGATCCGGGCGGTCGCGGCTCCTGATGAAGGGGCAGGTCGATACGCCGACGCTGGTGCGCGCCGTCCTAGGCAGCGAAAGCGGCCTGCGGACCGGGCGGGCGATGTGCCAGGTGGTGCTGATGGAGATCGTCGATCAGAACCGGCGGTTTCTCATGGCCGATACGGGAATCACCATTCAGCCGAATCTCGGACAAAAAGCCGAGATCCTGGAGGACCTGATCGGAGTCAGCCGGAGCC
>JBLMWR010000064.1:0-3603 GCA_050257335.1 Deltaproteobacteria bacterium
CTGGCGACGAGCGAAAACCCGAGCCGCCGCGCGAGATTTCCAATTTCGTCGAATTCCTCCGGAGGGACGTACCGTTCGACGGGCAGATGCGCCGGCGTCGGCTGCAGATATTGCCCCAGCGTCAGGATGTCGCAGCCGACTTCGCGCAAATCAGACAGCGCATCCAGCAGCTCTTCGACCGTTTCCCCCAGCCCCAGCATCAGTCCGCTCTTGGTCTTCATCTGCGGCGCGCTGATTTTCACCTGCTGGAGAAGGTCGAGCGTGCGGCGGTAGTCGGCGTTGCGGCGGACGCGGTGGTAAAGCCGCGGCACCGTCTCGGTGTTGTGATTGAAGACTTCGGGCCGTGCGGCGATCACCCGTTCGATGGCCGCGCGATTTCCCAGAAAATCGGGGGTGAGGACTTCGACCGTGGCTCCGGTCCGCTCGCGGACGGCCAGGACCGAGCGGTAGAAATGCCCGGCTCCGCCGTCGGGCAGATCGTCGCGCGTGACGGAGGTGATAACGACGTATTTGAGTCCCAGCCGCGCGGCGGCCTCAGCCACGCGCTCGGGCTCGTCGACTTCGAGGGCTTCGGTCTTCCCCTTGGGGACCGAGCAGAAGCCGCAGGGGCGCGTGCAGACGTTCCCCAGGATCATGAACGTCGCCGTTCGCTGCGACCAGCATTCCGTGCGGTTCGGGCACTTCGCGCTTTCGCACACGGTCTCGAGCCGCAGGTCGCGGATCACGCTGTCGGTAAACATCATGTCCGGCCGCGGCATCGGCCGCTTGAGCCAGGGGGGGAGGCGGCGTCTGGCGGGAGCGGCAGTCGCAACCGCGGCATCGCCCGTGGAGGGCTGCCCGAGGATTTCAAGCATAGGCCACGACCCTTCGCGTCCGCCGCAGCAGCGGGTGGCCCGTGTAGAGGTGATAGCGATCGTAATCGAGCCGCGCGGCCAGGCGCCGAATCAGGCTTTCGCGGACCGACGGCATGGGGACGGGGACTCCCCGCTCGGCCGCCAGCGAGCTGGCGCGGCCTTCCCCGGAGCGGACGAGATCGATCGCATCCATCCGCGGGTTCACGTTCACGAACAGGCCGTGAGAACTGACTCCCTGCCGCACCGCGACCCCGATCTCCGCGACCTTTCCACCACGGCTGAAGAGGCCGGCGGCAGCGGGCTTCCGCCAGGCGCGAATTCGCAGCTCTCGGCAGGAGTCGAGAAGCGCCTGCTCCAGCCGCTCGCGGTACGCCGCCAGTCCGAGTCCGCGGCGGGCGAGCGGCAGAATCGGGTACAGAGCCAGTTGTCCGGGGACGTGGACGAGCGCACCACCGCCGCGGTTGAGCCAGCGGATTTCCATCTGCCGGGCCGTCAGCTCTTCGGCGTGACCGTGGACATGCGCCTGGCTTCCCTCGCGGCCGATGGTGATCAGGGGGGGATGTTCGCAGGCGAGCAGGACTCCGTGACCGTCGTCGCGCTGGGCGACATCCATCATCAGCCGTTCCTGCAAGAACAGCGCCGCGTCAAAATCGACGACACCGAGAAGAAAGACCTCCAGCGCTCCCGGGGGGGCTTTCGTTCGAGCTGGTTCGGTGGTCTTCATTCGTGGTCGCTGGATTCATCCGGCCACGGCGGGCGCTTCGCGAAAGTCTGCGAATTCCCGACATGGCAAACCTCGTGACGGCGGGTGGTTGTCGTGTCACGTGCGTCATTAGAGATCATTCTACCAGCCGGCCGCGGCGGTCTCAATATGGTACGTGGGGCTGGCTGGAAATCTGCCCCCGGCGAAAGCAGCAGGCTCGCTCCGCGTGCCTGCTGCTTTGGGGCGGGATTCGGTATGATTTAATTCGAGCCTGTCCTGCACACATCGGCTTCCCGCAATCCAGACTTGTCCGATTCCATGGCCCGCAAGACCGACGGCAAACAGACCGACAATCCCAACGACAGGACGATCTGCACGAACCGCCGCGCGCGGCACCAGTATGAGATCCTCGACGAGATCGAGTGCGGAATCGTCCTGAAAGGGAGCGAGGTCAAGAGCCTGCGCGACGGCAAGGTCTCGCTCGACGAGGCCTACGCGCGGATCCGCGACGGCGAGCTGTGGCTGGTCGACTGCGACATCGCCGTCTATCCGCAAGCGAGCCTTCTCAACCACGAGCCGAAGCGCCCCCGCAAGCTGCTGCTGCACCGCCGCGAGCTGCGGAAGTTCGCCGAGCAGGCGGCCCACAAGGGGCTCACTCTCGTCCCGCTGGGGATGTACTTCACGCGGGGGAAGGTGAAGGTGAAGATCGCCGTCGGCCGCGGCAAGAAGCTGCACGACAAGCGCGAAGCGCTGAAGAAGGCCGAGGCGAAGCGCGAGATGCAGCGGGTCATGCTGACGCGCAAAGGGTGAGGCTCAAATTGGAAGATGGGTGACATTCGGACACCCCCCCTCGATCCCCCCGTGAACGGGGGGAGGCCTGCATCTCCCTTCCCGTTCGCGGGGAGGGCCGGGGTGGCCTGTTGAAAATCATTAACTTGTTGTCGTCGTTTTTGTTGCGCTTTCTGTGCATCGCTTCTTGGCGGGTCTGGTGGCCCGTCTCATCTCGCGGTACACCATGACTCGTTTGGACGTGACGGTCTGATCGAGATGATCCTCAAGCCAGTGTTTCACGTCCTTGTTTGAAGTCGTGGAGAACTTTTGCTTGATTGTGGACGGAGTTGGGTTCAGCAGTAACCCGGCAAAGGCGGCCACCAGGCTCGTGAAGCCACCCTTGGCATGCTGGCCTTCCAATTGCTTGTAGCGGGCGAAGCTGGATTCCAGGATTTCGGTGCTCAGGGGGAGGCGTTCGCCCTCCTTCACCTGACTCTCCGCGGACTTCACAAAGCCGGACAGGCGGTCTGCCATGTTCTGGCTGAGGGGGTGATTCAGGCCTGCCGTGAGGATCGACTGTAACTGTTCAGTTGCTCCGGCGAAGACACCTCGCGTGTTGATGAATTCCAGGCCCCGCTGAATGACTTGTTGGCACTCGTTCCAGACCGGCACCTCTTCTGCGAACCCGCGTACCCAGCCGAGCTTGCTATCGAGTCGGGACGCGTCCAATTTCTGACGCGACTTCACTTCCGGATGGTCCAGCAGCCACAGCACGGTCTGCGCCCAGTTCAGGAGCGTGGTGAGGTTCATGAACCGCGCTTTGGTTTTCAGCCCAGGAGGTGTGAGATGCGCCAATTCGGTTTGTTGAATCGCCGCCCGGGTTTTGCCCACCTGGGCGGTGAACTCGGTGAATCGCGGACTCTGGCTCAACGCCGCCTCTAGAAAATTGGCCGCCTTGTGTTTGAAATCCTGAAGCGTAATACAATCGGTACGTTGCTCTTTCAGGACCACGGCGCTCTCCCGCAACTCGACAGCCCCGTCGCTCAGGGTCTGGCGGGGAACTCCGTGGACCTTCGCCAATTCGGCGTAAACCCGGGCCACGTCTTCCCGTTTCCAGGATTTGCCCGGCCGCACAGCCAGCACCCGCATGTCTTCCATCCGCAGTGCCGTTCCCGGCGGCGGCAATCGTGACGAGCGAACAGCCAACACGACCAGAACTTTCTCCTGGCCGATCTGATTGGAATGATCTGACATCCAGACCCAGTCGTCAGCTTG
>JBLMWR010000065.1:0-2714 GCA_050257335.1 Deltaproteobacteria bacterium
GTAGTTGCGATAAAGGACCAGGTAGGCATTCGGCGCAAGCAGCGTAGGCTGTTGGAAACGGAACGGGTTGCTGCCGCCCTTGGCGTCGTCCAGGGACCAGCCGGTCAAGTCAACTGCCCCGGGCCCCGCGTTATAGATCTCGATCCATTGATCACGCGCATTTGGAACGGAATTGCCGTCCCAGTCGATGTCGCGCGGGTTTGAGAGAATTTCGCTCAGGCGCAGCCCCGTAGCGGGCATCGTCGGAGTGGCGGTGGCGGTCGCGGTCGGTTTGCCAGGTCGCCGCGTCGAAGTGGGCGTAGCCGTCGCGGGAGGCGGCGCAATAAACGTAGCCGTCGCCGTACTGGTCGCGGTCGGGCTAGATGTTGCCGTCGGCGTACTGGTCGCAGTCGGGCTGCTTGTCGCCGTCGGCGTATTGGTAGCCGTCGCCGTGCGGGTAGCGGTCGAGGTCGAAGTCGCGGTCGCGCCGGCAACGGTCGCGGTCTGCGTCGGAGTGTTGGTTGGCGTGCGCGACACAGTTGGAGTGCTTGTGGCCGTGGGGCTGCTTGTGGCTGTCCGGGTCGCCTTTGGCGTCGCCGTCCGCGTCCGGGTCGCCGTGCGTGTCGCCGTAGGGCTAGGTGCTACGAACGGTCCCCACGAAACGGAGACGACCGCATTGCCGATCTGCTCAAAATACTCCACGCGGATGGTGTGATACCCCGGGTCGACTGCCAGGTCCGTGATCACCTTGCGCGCAGCCCCGGTTCGCCACTGGTCGATAACAAGATGATCGTCGATGTAGAGCCGCAGCCCGTCGTCCACGTAAGCATTAAAGCGGTAGATCCCGCCGTCGAACGGCACTGTGCGGGTCCAGCGAATGGAAAAGTTGTCGGCGGGCAGGTTCGCCGCGGGCGCAAAGATGCTCCAATCGAAATTGAGCGATTGGTCATTCCGAATGATTGAGGGGCTGCCGGCGAGGGAAATGTTCGGATAGTACTCGCCGCGCCATGCCGTAATGACCGGAGGCAATGTCGGACTGGCGGAAGGACGCGGCGTTTGGGTCGCCGGCGCAAAGGTCGGGAACGCCACGGGAGTTAAAGTCGGCGGCAGCTTGGTGTTTGTCGGCGGCGGCGCGAACGGTGTCGCCGTCGGAATGGCGTTCGGATCGTCCGTCGGCGGAGCAACGGGAGTCATCGTCGGCTCATCGGTCGGCTGATCCGTCGGCGCCGGGATGGGAGTTTGCGTGATCAGGCCAATCTCGGTTGGGACGACGGCTGTCGGTTGAGGTGAAGGTGCGTTGCCGGTTAGTGCGCCCGCAATGAGAAATGCGCTGATGGCGAGGACGCCCGCCAGCATGCCTATCAAGGCGCCAAGCAGAATAGGTTTATTTTCGAGGATCATCGCGCTTGCTCCGGTAACCGGGAAACAAGAGAGCCGACCCGGTCGGAATCGGCTCGCAGGCAGAACAGCTCGCACCCGCTCGTTTGCCCTGCGGCGCCTCTCCTCCGGCTGAGCGGTAAAATGGAAAGGAATGGAATAAGGCCGCTGCTCGGATCTGGCTGTCTCGCTTCTCGTTCGATTCTGTAATTAGGACGACGCCGAAGAGCTAATCGTTCCCTCCTGGAAATGAAGCGGGCGGCGCGCGCCGCCCGCTTCCTCTTATTTCATCAGGTCGAGCAGTCGCCCTGGCTCGGTCCAGTGCAAGACGTCGTCGACGAGTTTCCAGGTCTCGGTATTCTCTACCGATTCTCCCGGCAGGAGCGTCCTTTCTTCGCCCATGGTCTCCATTTCGACCATAAAGTTGTCCGGGCCGATGTAAAAGGAGAGGTTGCATCCGAGGGGATAATTCCCGGCCGGGTTGAAGGGCGCCCGTTTGATGAAAGAAAGCCGCTTTTCCGGCCAGGTCAGCGCGAGGATGCCGGGCTCTGCCCTCAGCGCCCGCTTGGATTCGACGCCCTGCGGACGCACGATCATAAAGTCAGAGTTCATCGAGATCTGGGGGTCGTCGGGCCGGGATGTATGACCCGCCCAACGCCGTGGAAAGACGACGGTCGCCACTTCCCAAAGGCCGTTGGGAGTAAACAGAGGGATGCCGTATTCTTTGCCACCGGCCGGGTTGGTGCAGGTGAGCGACCAGACGCCCGCAGAATAGAGCATAGCGCCTTCGTTTCGGACAAAGCCGGTCACGTCGACGGTCGAGTCGTCAATTGGGCGGATTCGCAGGCCGCGGCGGACCTGGAGAAAATGGTGGGCCGCGCCGGTGATGGTCACCCGGCCCGCTTCCGTCTCGACTTGACATGGCCCGGGTTCTCCCATATACGCCTCTTCCGATTCATCCGCGCCGGGGCGCGTGACCCAAATCCGGTGACCGCCATACAACTTGAACTCGCGATATCCATCCTTGGGCTTTTCCCAGTAGAAAAGGTTGTCGCCGCCCGGCTTGCCGAAAAACGCAATCCGGGGACCGAACTCCACTATAACGACAAGCCGATAACCCGCAGTTGTCATTTCGATAGCGTCAAGTCCGTCGAACTTGACTGGTTGGAAGTTCATTACGATTCTCCTCGATTAGTCGTCTGGTCGCGCTGTTCTGTTCTTTGCATAGCCGTGCCTGCCTGTCAATCGAAAGCGTCATTCCTTCCCGGGGGCATTTGAAAAGGCTGCGACCGCGGCCGGGGAAGGCGGCCTGCGCGGGCGCAGCATGATGACGCTCCACAGGATCAGCGCCGCGCCGA
>JBLMWR010000066.1:0-2827 GCA_050257335.1 Deltaproteobacteria bacterium
CGCTGCATCCGTTAATTCGGGACCGTTCGAGGAACGGCCAGGGACTTAGCAGACGGGTTCGTGCGCCTGGCGATCCGCACCGCAAGACGGCATTCACAAACGGCCGACGCAATTGCCTCTCACAGATGCTCGCGCCGAGCGCCAGCGCTATAGCTTTCCGTTTTATGGATGATGTCCATTGCTCACCTTTCGTGTGTTTCGTGGTCACACAATCCGTCGCCGGACGATTCAGGATAACCACGAAACACACGAAACACACGAAAAGAGAGACGATTGTATCGTTCTGTGCTGTCCTCCTGTGCTGTCGGCCGCGAAGCGATACTGGAACTGGTCTACCAGGCCGGACGACGTGCCGTGATGGACAGTCGGCGTGATGGGCGTCACCCGACAGGCGCCTGGCCCGCCCCACGCCATCGCTGCGGTGGCCGAAGTCACGGCGGTCACGGCTCTGCCCTGCCCAGATGAATCACCGTCCCGGATTGGCGGATGCACCCGTCTGTATTCGCTGCTTTCCCACGCTCTGGCGAGCGTGGCTACAACCCGATTATTATCTTTGACAAAGTACTCGTTGCAGAACGACCGCGCCTCCGACCCTGCCTGCTACCTTCCTCTTGCCAAGGGGAATAATTCGTTATGGCCGCGCCGGCGGGACGCCCTACTCCTCTTTCTCCTCCCAGTCCAGCCCCTCGGTCATGATCGTGACGGCGCTGCCCTTGTCGGCGGGTTTCACGACGATGGTGAGGCTGGCCTCGCCGCGGGTGCGCTTGAGGATCGCCGATCTGGGGGTGACGAGGTCGCCGCTCCTGTCCGATTTCCACCCCTGTGCGGCGAGCTTCTTCGAGAATTCGCCGGCCAGGGCCTGGACGCGCCGGCCGAGGGTTCGGATCCCATGCAGGCTCGGCAGATCGCGCCGCAGCACCCTCTCGTCCATGATGTCGTATCGGATAAACCGGGTTGCATTCTTCTGAATCGCATTGGAGAACAGCGCCCCTCCCGAAACGGCCATCCATACGCAAAATGTACCACGACCGGCCTCTCGGGCGACTTGACCGTCGGCGGCGGGACCGATAAAGTAGGCGATTCTTCATTGATTTGTGCCGGGGGCACGGGCTCTGGGGAGCCTTTGTTCGCCCGGTTTCATGTTTCAGGGCGGCCTGTCGGCCGCCGGTTCAGGTTTGCTCGAAATGCCTACGATCAACCAGCTTGTGCGCAAGCCGCGCAAAGTTCAGAAGTCCAAGACCAAGACCCCCGTGCTCGACGGGTGCCCGCAGAAGCGCGGGGTCTGCCTGCAGGTCAAAACGGTCACCCCCAAGAAGCCGAACTCGGCCCTCCGAAAGGTGGCCCGCGTGCGGCTGTCGAACGGCAAGGAGATCACGGCGTACATCCCGGGCGAAGGGCATAACCTGCAGGAACACTCGATCGTCCTGGTCCGCGGCGGCCGCGTTCGCGACCTCCCCGGCGTGCGCTACAAAATCATCCGAGGCGTCCTCGATACTCTGGGCGTCGCTGATCGCAAACAGGCCCGCAGCCGGTATGGAGCCAAGCAGGCGAAGAAATAAAGTGCTTCTCACTTTATTGATGGGGGCGACGTGACGCCCGCCCCCTCACCCCCGGCCCCTCTCCCACGAGGGGAGAGGGGAAAAAGAGAAACAGAAATCTGAAGTTCCAGATCCGAAATAAAGACCAGATCACGACCATTCCAAGAGGTTCGAAGTCATGGCCCAACGTATGACCGCCAGTGTCAGTCAACTGAAGCCCGATCCGCGGTTTCATTCGATTCTGGCGTCGAAGTTCATCAACTGCCTGATGCACAGCGGCAAGAAGACCACGGCGCAGCGCGTCTTTTACGACGCCATGGACCTGATCGCCGGGAAGATCAGCGATCATCCCCCGATCGAGGTCTTCCACCAGGCGGTGGAGAATGTGAAGCCGTCGATCGAGGTGCGGTCGCGGCGCGTCGGCGGCGCCAACTACCAGGTGCCGACGCAGGTCAATTCGCGAAGGCAGCAGGCCCTGGCGATCCGCTGGATCCTCGAAGCGTGCCGCGAGAAGAAGGGGCGGCCGATGCACCAGTTGCTCGGGGAAGAATTCATGGCCGCGTACCGGCGCGAAGGGGCCGCCATGACCAAGCGCGACAACGTCCACCGCATGGCGGACGCGAACAAGGCCTTTGCGCATTTTGCGTGGTGATGGAGCCCCGGAGCGGCGAAATGGTTCAGTCTGCCGCGCAAGCGGCAGGTGGTGGATCATGCGTGGAGCATAGCCCCGGAGAGGGCGGCATAGCGAATGGACTGTGTCGCCCCGCTGGGGCTTTGTGGTTTTCGTGGCGGTATCCCGGCGGCTCGCGCCACTGGCTAGTGCTTTGTCAAACCTTGATTTTCGGGTAGCCACGCTCGCCAGAGCGTGGGGGATGAGGCTGTATTCGATGCTTTCCCACGCTCTGGCGAGCGTGGCTACAACCTGACTTTTATCTTCGACAAAGCACTGGAATATTTCGCCGCTCTGCGGCTGGGTGATTGAAGTGGCGACGACCGGTTCGAGATGATTTCCCATGTCCATCCCCGTTGACCATATCCGCAACATCGGCATCATCGCCCATATCGACGCGGGAAAGACGACCACCACCGAGCGGATCCTGTTCTACGCCGGCGCCTCGCACCGCATGGGGGAGGTCGACGAAGGGACGACGATCACCGACTTCGACGTCGAAGAGCAGCAGCGCGGGATCACGATTTACTCGGCGGCCATCACCTGCCGCTGGCGCGACTGGCAGATCAACATCATCGACACGCCCGGGCACGTCGATTTCACCGCCGAGGTCGAGCGG
>JBLMWR010000067.1:0-2990 GCA_050257335.1 Deltaproteobacteria bacterium
CCGCCGCTCGACCAACGCGCGATTCTTCCGTGATTCCCGCTTGGACCTCAAGATGTCCCGCAGCGTCGCGGGTGGCCTGCGCCGCTCTGACCCCGCCACCCTTTGCCCACCCCCATTCAACGGATCCAACCTCGGACTGGCCGGGCAGCAGGTGTTGTGGCGTCGCCCGCTCGAATCGGATTATAATGCCCGAGAGATTCTTTTTTTCTCCTTCACCAGCGACGCGCGATGGCTGATTCCCTGCGTGGCCGATTCCTGATCGCGGGAAAAAACCTGCGCGATCCGAATTTCTACCAGTCGGTCGTGCTGATCGTCGAACACGGCGAAGGGGGCGCGATGGGGGTCGTCGTCAACCGTCCGTCGGGGGTGACCGTGGCGCAGGCCCTCAAAAATCACTTCGAGCTGCCTGATTCAGACGAGATGGTTTACGTGGGGGGGCCGGTCGAGCGCAATGCTCTCTTTATTCTTCACAACGCCGACGATCTCGACCGATCCGAAACGCCGGTCCTCGACGGAGTTTTCGTGGGGAGCAACCCCGAGACGTTCGAGAATATCGTGAAGCGCGCGGCGGAGGGAGACGAAGAGCTGAAGTTCCGGGTGTACTTCGGCTGCGCCGGCTGGGCTCCCGATCAGCTCGAAGGAGAACTGGCCCGCAGCGACTGGCTCGTGCACCCGGCGACCGTCGAACGCGTGTTCGACCCGCATCCTTATGACGTCTGGAACACGCTGGTCGCCGAGTATCTGCGGGACAATCCGCTGTTGCCGGGGATTGCCGGAGATCCCGGGTTGAACTGAGTTCGCCCTTGCATCTCATGACCGATTTCGGATAAAACTCCCGGCGGAAAGGATGCCGCCATGACCGTGCCGACTCTGGGACAATTAGCCGTGCGCGTCGGGGGCGAGGTGCGCGGAGACGCCGCCCTCGAAATTCACTCGGCCGCGGCGCTTCGCAAAGCCGGTCCGCACGATATCTCTTACGCCGGCGACGAAAAGCACCTCAGGACGCTCGCCGAATCCCGGGCCGGGGCCTGCATGGTGGGCCGCAAATACCGCGACAGCCGGCTGCTGGATGACGCCTCTCCGTCGCTCCTGTTCGTCGACGATCCGCAGGACGCCTTTATCACCGTCTTGAGAGAGTTCCGCGGAGCATCGCCGCGCCCGAATGTCGGCATTTCCCCGGCGGCAACCATCAGCGGCAGTGCGACGATCGGCCCCGAATGCAACGTCTTTCCGGGGGCCTTCGTCGACGATAACGCCGTGATCGGGGCGCGGTGCGACCTGTATCCGGGCGTGTACGTCGGCCGCGACAGCCGGATCGGAAACGATTGCATCCTCTACCCCCACGCCGTGCTGTACGCCGACGTGCGGCTGGGGGACCGCGTCATCGTGCATGCCTCGGCGGTGCTGGGGGCCGACGGCTTCGGCTACCGGTTTCGCGACGGGCGCTTCGAAAAAATTCCGCAATTGGGGTGGGTCGCCGTCGAGAACGATTGTGAAATCGGGGCGTGCGCCACGATCGACCGGGGTATGATCGGGGCGACGGTGATCGGCGAGGGATCGAAGCTCGATAACCTGGTGATGATCGGCCACAACTGCGAACTGGGAAAGCACAACGCGCTCGCGTCGCAGGTGGGGCTGGCCGGGTCGGTCACCACCGGCGATTACGTCCGCTGCGCCGGGCAGGTGGGCGTCGCCGACCACGTGCACCTGGGGCGCGGCTGCACGCTGGGGGCCAAGGCCGGAGTGCACAAGGACATTCCCGAAGGCGATACGCAGATCGGGTACCCGGCCCGCCCCGAACAGGAACAGTTGCGGATCGTGATGGCGACCGGCAAGGTTCCCGAAATGCGCAAGGCGCTGCGCGATCTGGAAGCTCGCGTCGAAAATCTGACTCGCCTTGTGGAACAACTGAGCGCACCGGGCGTCCAGTCCTGAAATCTCCGGCACTGCCGTTCATGGATGAGACATTGAATCCCGCCGCGATTTCGGAAAGACCGCTGGGGCTGATCGCCGGCAGCGGACGGTTTCCGATCGTTTTTGCCCAGGCCGCCCGCCGGCAGGGTCACCGGGTGTTCGGGATCGGCGTCGAGGGGATGGCGTCGGAGGAACTGGCCGGGCACTGCGACGAGTACGCGACGGGGCGTCTGGGGCGCATCGGGAGGGGGATCCGGCTGTTTCACAGGGCCGGCGTCCGGAAGATCGTCATGGCGGGAAAGATCGAGAAGACGGTGCTGGTCCGTCCCTATCTCTTCTGGCGCGTGCTCCCCGACTGGCGCACGCTGCACATGTGGTTCCGTTACGCCACGCGCGACAAGAAAGACGACACGCTCCTCCTGGCCGTCATTCGCGAATTCGAACGCGACAATCTGATTTTCGAATCAGCCCTCAAGTATTGCTCGGAGCTGCTCGTGAAACACGGATTTTTGACTCGCCGCAAACCGACCCCGGCCCAATGGAAGGACATCAATTTCGGCTGGGAGCTGGCCAAAGAAATGGGGCGTCTCGACGTCGGACAGAGCGTCATGGTCAAGGACACCGCCGTACTGGCGATCGAGGCCATCGAAGGAACCGACAATTGCATCCGTCGGGCGGGAGAGTTGTGCCGCAAAGGGGGCTTCACCGTCGTCAAAGTCGCCAAGCCGAATCAGGACATGCGGTTCGACGTCCCGGCGATCGGGATGCAGACGATTCACACGATGCACGAGGCGGGAGCGAAGGTGCTGGCTGTGGAAAGCGACCGAACGATCATTCTCGACCAGGAGGCCGTATTGCGCCTGGCCGAGCAATACGGAATTTCGATTGTGGCGCTGAACGCGCAGGAGATGCAACTGCGCCTTTCGGCATGAGAACAAGACGGTTCCGGCAGGTTCTGACCCCGGGGGAAACCAAGTAGAAGTGTGCGCAGGTCATCCCGCATGACCTGGAAAGACTGGGAGACCTGAGAGACCTCCCGGTTGCACAACAAAATCCTACCCAAAAGTTCACTTCCC
>JBLMWR010000068.1:0-7404 GCA_050257335.1 Deltaproteobacteria bacterium
ACGAAGCAAAGCAACATCCACGCGAATGTTATGTGTTGGAGTCGCACTGGCGGCATGGATTTCATTCTCCGGGTGTGATTCCGGCGCACCGGCTCCGAATGCGACACCTGGGGGACCGGGAGCCACAACCGGGCCGGAGGGGCCGCCGACGACTCCGGGAGCTGGCCAGCAGACGTCCCGTTCCGGTGCCGCCACAACGGCCAGCGGAGAATCGGGAGATTCCGGTGAATTTGCCGCCGCCAAAAAAATCTTCCAGGCGAACTGCGCGCGATGCCATACCATCGGGGAACAAATGGCAGGGGGGCCGGGGGGTTCACCGGGCGGACCAGGCGCGGGTTTCCCCGGACCGGGCGGGCCCCAGCCCGGTGGACCGGGACCGGGAGGGCCGCCTCCGGGCGGACGCGGACCGGGCGCCCCCTTTGGGCCGCGCGGTATGATGCCTCGTGGGCCCGACCTGGGAAAGGCCGGCGCGAATCCCGAGCATACGGTCGAGTGGCTGATGGCATTCATCAAGAATCCCAAAGCGGGAAAACCACAATCGCGCATGCCTCCCTTTGAAGGCAAGCTCAGCGAGGACGACCTGAAGGCGATTGCCGAGTATCTCGCGAGCTTCAAATGATTCGGTTTCTGTCTGCAATCCGAAAAGGAAAGGCGGTCTGTGTATGCGGCGGTTTAATGGGGTGATCGTGTCGCTCCTGCTGGCAGCGATGGCGGCTGCGGGTTTGGCGCAGGAGCGCGACGGGCTGGGACGAGGTCGCTTTCGCGGGTTCGGCCCCGGCGGACCGGGCGGCATGCCGAATTCCAGCGTGATGCTGCTGGGGATGCCGGAGGTCCGCACGGAGCTCGCCGTCAGCGATGCGCAGCAGGAGCCGCTCGACGAGCTGCTCGGCGAGGCGCAGGAGCAGATGCGGGCCGCCGTCGGGAGCATCGATTTTCAGGAGCTGCCGACTCTGAGCGATGAGGAGCGCGAGAAGCGCTTCGCGGAGGTCCGTAAGAAATCCGAAGAGGCTGGAAGGAAGGCCGACGAAAAACTCGGTAAAATCCTTGAGAAAAAGCAACTCGAACGCCTGAAACAATTGCAGGTCCAGAGGGAAGGAGCAGCGGCGCTCAATCGTCCCGACATCGTCAAGAAGCTGAAACTCACCGATGAGCAGCAGTCGCGGATCAGCAAAGTTCAGGAGGCAGGTTTCGGTCCGTTTGTTCCGCCGGAGCAGTTGCGGAAAATGCTGGCCGACGCGGTCGCCGTCCTCACCGATGAGCAGAAGGCGCAGTGGAACGAACTGCGGGGAAAAGAATTCACTTTTCCCGCTCCCCCGTTCGGCTTCGGTCCCGGCGGCCCGGGCGGCTTTATGGGCCCGGCCGAGCGAAAGCTGGTCAAGCAGTTCGACAAAGACGGCGACGGCCTCCTGAACAAGGAGGAACGGGCCGCTGCACGTGAGTTTCTCAAAACCGACGGTGCGCGGGGAGGGCGGGGCGGGCCGGGCTTTGGCGGTCCGGGGGGCCGGCGCGGCGGGTTTGGTCCGCCGGGTGGCTTCGGCGGTCGCCGGAATCGAGAACCGCCTCAACCCGGTCCGCGCGTCACGCCCCAGGAGGTCGCGGGGGTGCCCGACGCGCCGCTGTACGATCCCGGCGTGCTGCGGACCCTGTT
Source organism: Deltaproteobacteria bacterium (assembly GCA_050257335.1). Classification (GTDB taxonomy): domain Bacteria; phylum Planctomycetota; class Planctomycetia; order Planctomycetales; family Planctomycetaceae; genus JACQFH01. The sequence goes on from JBLMWR010000068.1 coordinate 1,649, forward strand.
CTTCGAATTTGAAAACGCCGACTGGGAAGCGGAACTCGCCGATTTTCGCAACACCGACGTTGAAGTCCCCGCGACGCTGATCGTGGATGGGAAGACGTACCTTAATGTCGGCGTCCACTTCCGCGGGATGTCATCGTATATGATGGTCCCGGCGGGATCCAAACGGTCGCTGAACGTGTCCGTTGATTTCGCCGATCCGAAGCAGCGGCTGTACGGCTACAAGACTCTCAACCTGCTGAATGCTCACGAGGACCCGTCCTTCATGAACACGGTGTTGTATTCGCATATCGCCCGCAAATACATCCCGGCGCCGAAGGCCAATTTCGTGAAGGTCGTCATCAACGGCGAGAGCTGGGGGATTTACACCAGCGTGCAGCAGTACAACAAGGAGTTTCTTGCGGAGAACTTCAAGACCACCAAAGGGTCGCGTTGGAAAGTGCGCGGCAGCCCGGGAGGAGGAGGCGGGCTGGACTATCTCGGCGACAACGTCGAGGACTACAAACGGCGCTATGAAATCAAGTCGGATGACGATGAGAAATCCTGGAAGCATTTAATTGCCTTCTGCAAGATTCTCAACGAGACGCCGATCGACAAGCTGGAAGAGGCCCTTGATCCGATTGTGGACATCGATGGTCTCCTCTGGTTTCTGGCTCTCGACGTGTCGCTGATCAATTGCGACGGCTATTGGATCCGGGCGAGCGATTACAGCATCTTTCGCGAAGCGAAGGGGAAATTCCACATCCTGCCGCATGACATGAACGAAGCGTTCCGTCCCGCGGGCGGTCCGGGGTTCGGACCTCCGGGCGGATTTGGGGGGCGAGGTGGATTTCCTGGCGGCCCGCCAGGCGCTGGTCCGCGGGGCCCTGAAGGCCGGCCGGGTGGGGCGGAAGGCAGACCGGGGGCCGGCGGAGGCCGGGGCGGACCAGACGCCGGGCCTCGAGGGGGTGCGGTCGACCTCGACCCGCTGATCGGCCTCGACGACCCGCGCAAACCGCTCCGCAGTCGCGTGCTGGCTGTGCCGAAACTGCGGGAGCGCTACTTGCAGCACGTCCGCACGATTGCCGAGGAGTCACTCGACTGGAAAGTCCTCGGGCCGGTTGTGGCCCGGTATCGGGCACTCATCGAAAAGGAAATCGAAGCCGACACACGGAAGCTGGAGTCGTTTGAAGAGTTCCAGAAGGCCACCGCGGATAACGCTGAGGCCCCGGAAGGGCCGGGAGGCCGGCGGACTCTCAGCCTGCGGGCCTTCGCCGACCAGCGCCGCGCCTATCTGCTGAAAATGACCGACACCGCCAATGCGGATGCCGGCGCGCAAAAGTGAGAAATTCACCCGCACCTGGGGCATGACCGCCCGGAATCGGTGTACGGCGGCAGCCGGTTTCTGTTTCCGCGCGGGGCATACGGCGAACTGCTGGCGTTGCGAGACGCGCCGCACCCGGGAATCCTCGTCGAAACCGACGTGACCGGCGGGGCGGAGCAGGGGGCCATCGAGTGTGCCATCACGTACACGTCGATCTTCTCCGGGCAAAGCGCCATACATGAGCATGGCCTGATTCGCGGACTGGGACTCAAAGACCGGCTCCTGGAACAGATGGTCTCCCGCGACAACCTCTTCCGGCGGTTCGCGCGCTGCTGCCTGGCGAACGCCATTTTCCCGGCCCATCCGGTGTTCTTCGGCAACTCGTATGTCCAGGATCTGGTCCCCCATTTCTCGCGCGAGGCGGTCGAAGGGAAGCTGATCTTCGATGGCCGGCCGATCGCCCTGAAAGGAGCCGGCAAGAACGGTTTCGCCGAGCTGTTCACGCTGGCGGAGATCAATCAGAACATTTTCGTCTACGCGGCGCGCCAGGCCGGCGTCGCCTTGCGGACCTGGGCCGACGTGCGCCGCGGCGAGGCGCTGACCTCGTCGCAAACGCCCTGTCGCGCCCGGAGGGCATCTTCGAGGTTTTGGCGCAGCCCGCGCAGCATGGGCTTCCAAGCCCGTGCGTAATCAGATCGATCCAAAGATTGCGCAGATTGCGGACGGCGGCAGCTGTCGGACAATGTAGTCATCTCACTCCGCGAGATGAGATCTGTGCGTACCATCGCCAGTCAGGCCGCGCGCCACGGACGACTTCACTACGCGGCGGCGTCGATTGAAGGCTGAACCGGTGCTGCTGCAACGGACGGCAAGCAGCACGACGTGTTGCTCAGGCGCGAAGCCTGCGAGGAATGCCGGCAGACCATCTCGCGGAGCGAGAGGTCTACATTGGTCACGAGCGCCTACCAGTACTTCTCGAAATGAATGTTCCCCGGGTGGCCGCGTTCGTCGGCGTGGAAGCCGCGCCGTTCGAGGATTTCGATGACGCCCGGGGTTTCGGGTAGACGTGGCTCCCGTCCTCTTCGGTGTGCGGGATTCCGATCATTCCCGGATTGCCGCACAGGAAAACGTGCGTGCGCGCCGGGGGCGCTCCCGACGAGTCGCGAACGAGGACGACATAGAATTCGAGGAAGTCGCACTCCGCGCGTCGCAACAGTTTTCCCGCGTCGTCGAGGATCGGAAAAGAGATTGAATAGGCGCGCGTCACCACTTTGCCGAGGTCGCCCTCCGAAAGTTGCTCCTCTTGCGTGTCGGGGGCGCGCGGCTCCCAGTAACCCAGCCCCAGCGTGGTAAATTGACCGGCTTGATACTCGGGAACTCCGCCGTCCGGACGCACCCGGACCACCATCAATTCGTCATGCACGTGCCGCACGACGGTGACGGCCGCGTTGTAGTGTTTGCGTCGCAGCTGGGCGATTTCGTCGCGGGTCAGTGACGGAGACATGCCAGCGAGCTTACCGCCGCCGGCGGACTTCGACCACGGAGCCGAAGGGGAGGCTCGGCCACAGGGGGCCGACGGGGGCGACGTGGGCGGTGATCACCGTTCCTCCTGCGGGCGAATTTTCTCCGGGAATCGGCGACGTCTGCGGCGGAATTTCTTCGACCCGTCCTTTCCCCTTCTTGTCCCCGGGGAACCGCAGATCGACGACCGTCCCCGGCGCAAAGTCCGAAATGCGCGAGGAAGGAATCTGCAACAGCAGAAACGGCTGCTCCTCGTCCAGCAACTGCACGATCGGTTCGTGGGCCGACACGTGATCTCCCACCTCTTTCTGGAACACCCCCACCATTCCTGACGCCTCGGCGACGAGAGTCAATTCGTGTTTCTGCGACTCGAGCCGGGCCAGCTCGGCCCGCGCGTGGTCGAGACGGGTACGGGCCAGATCGACTCCCATCGAGCGGCTGATCTTCTCCGGCAGTTCGCGGTTGATGCGTTCCAGTTCCTGAATATGCTCTGTGCACAGTCCCACTTCAGTGACCGGCGGCTGGGCTGACGCGGAATCGCCGCCGGTCGGCGTCACGACCGGGCGATCGCCCGAGATCGACGGCGGTTGGCCGAAGGCGGGCATGAGGGGCGGCTCGCTCCATCCGCCGTCGCGAACGAATTCGAATCCCATCGGCGCCTGCAGCTCGCGGCGCAGCGCCTGAACGCACTTCAGCTTGGCCTCGAAAATGCGTTCAAGGAGATTCTTGCGCCGCCATTCCAGCTCGACTTCGAGCCGCGCCTGGCTCTGCGACAGTTCGATCTCCAGCGCCTCGATCTGCCGCTGCTTGGCTTCCAGACGTTGCTCGAAAGCGGGGTCTTTAAGTTGCACGAGCGGCTGGCCGGCGGTGACGACGGTTCCCGGGGTCACGAGGATTTCGGAAACTTGGGCGTCGCGGGTCGCGGCGACAGTCCGCAACCGCGCCTGAAGATAACCGGGAAAGCGTTCGTACCTGACTTGCTCGAACCACAGTGTGGCGGCGATGCCGGCCGCCAGGGCCAGAATCGAAAACAGTGCCGCCCGCTTGCGGGAGACAGGATGGGGCGTCTCTGTGCCCTCGACAGGTTCATGGGGCGCGGCCGGTTCCGACTGCATGGATCCCGAGTCCTTTCGTCCGTGAAGGGGGATTCTCGCTTCGACGTCATGGTGCGCGGCACTGGTCCCCGCCGGCCGGCTCTACTTGAATCGGCCGGAAAAGTGGGGAGATTGATGAGAAGCGCCACGGCCCGTCTAACCGGCACGGTTGGCGCGGTCGAAGACACAGCAGGGGTGTGGATTCCAAAAGCGAATGTAGAACGGCGCTGCTGGGCCATGGACGCCGGCTCGCGAGGGCCGGCCTGTAATGAGCAATGCGTGCCACGTCCCGAGTTCAGTACAAAGGTCCCCGGCATTGGCGCGCATGACACTGCCACCTTGCCTCAATTTCTTCCGCAGACTAGAATTCGGTGCGAGGCAAGGGACCGATGCCGACAGGGGACGCGGAAGGATTCGTCGCTGCCAAAAAGGCAGAAAGGTTGGGCATGGCGGCCAGCCGGATAGGGACGCGAAACCAGACGCAACATGGTGCCGACACCGGTTTTGACGGACGCAAGTCCGTCTGCCTGCATTTGCTTGGGGTGCAACGCCCCATTTCGGTTTCGTGACGTATGGTTATACGGCTTGGGCGGCAGCCCCCGTCCCAGAACTTGGCATACGGATTGCTCAAACAGCATTGAACGCGGCGGCGCCCGGCCACGGCGCCCCGCAGACCGTCATCCGGGTCCCTCCCGAATCGGCTGACGAATCGCGACGGGAAATCAGGAGAAATCAAAATGTACGAGCGCTTCACCGATCGGGCTCGGAAGGTCATGCAACTGGCCAATCAGGAGGCTCAGCGCTTCAACCACGAATACATCGGCACCGAGCACATCCTGCTCGGGCTCGTCAAGGAAGGTTCGGGGGTTGCGGCCAACGTCCTGAAGAACCTCGATGTCGATCTCCGCAAGATCCGCCTGGAAGTCGAGAAAATCGTCCAGTCGGGCCCCGACATGGTGACGATGGGCAAGCTGCCGCAGACGCCGCGGGCCAAGAAGGTCATCGAGTATTCGATGGAAGAGGCCCGGAATCTGAACCACAACTACGTCGGCACCGAACACATCCTGCTGGGCCTTTTGCGCGAGCAGGAGGGGGTCGCCGCTCAGGTGCTGATGAACCTGGGGCTGAAGCTCGAAGACGTGCGCGAAGAAGTCCTGAACCTCCTCGGCCACGGAATGGAAACGTCGGAGGCGGGCGAACGGGCCGTCACCAGCGGAACAACCAAGGGGGGCAAGAGCAAGACACCGGCCCTCGACAGCTTCGGCCGCGACCTCACGGAGCTGGCCCGGCAGGGGAAGCTCGATCCGGTGATCGGCCGCACGAATGAAATCGAGCGCGTCATCCAGATTCTCAGCCGGCGGCAGAAGAACAACCCGGTGCTGCTGGGCGAGGCGGGGGTCGGAAAGACGGCCATCGTCGAAGGGTTCGCCCAGATGGTGGTCGAGAACAACGTTCCTGAACTCTTGCGCGACAAGCGGATCGTCGTGCTCGACCTGGCGATGATGGTCGCCGGGACGAAATACCGCGGTCAGTTCGAAGAGCGCATCAAGGCGGTGATGAACGAAGTCCGCCGCGCGAAGAACACGATTCTGTTCATCGACGAGCTGCACACGCTGGTGGGGGCCGGCGGCGCGGAAGGGGCCATCGACGCCTCGAACGTGCTCAAGCCCGCCCTCAGCCGCGGCGAGCTGCAGTGCATCGGCGCAACCACCTTCGACGAGTACCGCAAGTACATCGAAAAGGATGCCGCGCTGGCACGCCGCTTCCAGCCGATCCACGTCGAGCCGCCTTCCAAGGACGACACGATCGAGATCCTGAAAGGCCTGCGCGACCGTTACGAG
>JBLMWR010000069.1:0-2832 GCA_050257335.1 Deltaproteobacteria bacterium
GCCGCCGCCAAGCCGCGCGAGTCATCGCGATCTGCCGCGAAAGAAGGGGGAAAATCGGCGGCCGGGGCTGCCGAGAAGCTCGCCCGGGCCGCGGCCCAGCTCCGCAGCCAGATCGACAAGACGGCCGAAGGTCTCGTCGCCGAAAGCTCGCAGCAGCTCGAAAAAGCAGCTCCCGTGCGCGAAGCGGTGGACGACGCCCTCGCCAGAGCCGAAGCTCCGCTGAGCGACCGCATCGACCGCCTGGTCAAAGCCGAACGCAGCGTGCGCGACGCCCAGGCGGCGCAAGAGCGCGCCGCGGGGCGCCCGGCGGCCGCCGACGCCATGCAGATGGCCGATGCGATTCGCGACGCGCAGGCGGAACAGGCACGCGCGGACGTGGCCGCTCAACAATTCGCGGAGGGCAAGTCGTCCTCGCCGCTCGAGTCGATCAACCGCGAGCAGTCGGTCGCCGAACAGGCCGCGAAACTGGCCGAAGCGGCGGGCAAACGGCCGGAAGCGCAAAGAGCCCGCGCTGCAGGAAAGAGCGATCCGCTGACCGAGTCTTTGCAAAAGGCAACCCGTGCGGCGACGCGGGCGGCCAAGTCCACGCTTGACGGCAACCGTCCCCAGGCCGGCGCCGCCCGGGCCGAAGCCCGCCAGGCGCTCGCTCAGGCCGCCGAAAAGGTCGGCGGCGAAGCTGACGCGGCATCGAAGAGCGCGATCGGAAAGCCCGACCCGGTGGCGCAGAAGCAGGTCGGCGAAGCGACCGCCAGCGCCGCCAGGCTCGCCGGCGACGAAGCGCCCGCTGCCGGCCAGTCTCTCGCCGCCGCCGGAAAGTCGTCGGATGAGGCGCTGCAGAATGCTCAATCGGGCAATTCCGAGCAGGCCGCCGACGCTCGGGAACAGACCGCCAAGTCGCTCAAGGCCGCCCGCGAGCAGCTCAAAGCCGCGATAAACAAGCTCGCTGCCGACCGCGCCAGACAACTGGCGCAGCTGGCGCGCGAGGCCGACAGGCTGGCGGCGCAGGCGGCGGCCGTCGATCCCGCGGCGCTCGCGGCCCTGCGCGACGCCCAGTCCCGGGCTGCTCAGGCGGCCGGCGACAATTCCGAAAACTCGCAGCAGGCGTCGACCGCGCAAGGGCAGGCGAACAAGGACATGCAACGGGCCGCTGCCACCTTGAACGCCCGCCAGCAGCGCATCGAGCGCGACAGGGCGATCGCCGAAGCGATCCGGCAGATGGCGCGCGACCAGCAGGCGGCCGCCGAGGAAATCGCCCGTCAAAGCGCGCAGCTCACGGCCGCCGGCGATCAGGACGAGAACGAAGTGTCTTCCGACGCCGGCGCCGATCCGGACCTGCGGAAAAACGACGATAGCGCTCCCCACGAAGTCCCCACCGGCAAATCTCCCAAAGGGGGCAAACGCCGCCAGGCCGCCGAGCATCTTGCCCGGGCGCAGCGCGATTTCGCGCAGGCCCAGCGCGCCACAGGCGAAGCCGCCGAAGAACTTTCCAATCAGTCGCAAATCGCCAACCGGCCGTTGCGCGAAGCGATGGAGCTGGCTTCGAACCTTCCTGCCGAAAACATGCCGCAGACCACCGGCCCTTTCAGCCAGGGTTCGCAGAAGCTGAATCCCTCCTCCCCAGCCGCGGAACAGGGCCGGGCTGCCAGGCAGGGACGGGGAACCGGAAGCGTGAGTGCCTCCTCAGACACAAGGCCCGGACACGCAGGGGGCGGCCCGACGCCGAATGAAAAGGCCGATCTCGGCACAGGCTTCATCCCCAATTCTTCCGAAACGACCGCTGAGATGATGGCCGGCGCTGATGCGTCAGCACAGGCGGCGGCCGCATTGGGCCACGAAGGGGGCCCGAAAATCGCCGGCGACGAACAGGGAAGGTTCCCCGAACCCGGTGACGGAGCATCGAGCGAGGAACAAGTCCGGGGCGAGGGTCAGGGGCAGGCAGACGGCCGGGGCAAGACGCAAAAACCGAGCGAGGGGAAGGCCAGCCCCAAAAGCAGCAGCGGGGGAGGCTCGAAAAGAGGGGACATCAAGATCAATGAGGATCTCAAGAGGGGGGCGCCGCAGCTCACCGGCGATCCCGGCCAGCCCGGCGACAGCCGCACTCCCAACGCTGGCCCGCGCGATTCCGACGCCTCCACCCGCGGCCTGGGGAACGAACCGTGGTTCGACAGGCTCCCTCCCGACCTGCGCAAGGCCATCCGCGCCAAAGCCCAGCGCCCCCCACCGCGCAGCTACGAAGAAAAGCTCCAAAAATATTTCGAAAGCATCGATTGAGCGGATCGGAGTCATCTCGCTCCGCGACCGGTTCAAAGGTGGGGACGGGTCCGAGCGCAAAGCGTGGCGACGCGCGCTCGCCGTCGGTACAATCGACTCGAAGTTCTTCGCGAACGATCCAACTGGAGCCCGTTCATGCCCCGCCCCAAGGTCTTCGTCACCCGTGTGATCCCGGCGACGGGGCTGGACCGCATCCAGGCAGCGTGCGACGCCGAAATCTGGACCGGGCCGTTGCCGCCGCCACGGGACGTGCTGCTGCAGAAGATCCGCGGATGCGACGGAGTGGTGACGCTGCTCACCGAAGCGGTGGACGCCGAGTTTATGAACGCTGCCGGGCCGCAGCTCAAGGTGATCAGCAATTACGCCGTGGGCTTCAACAACGTCGACGTTGCCGAAGCCACCCGGCGCGGCATCCGCGTGGGAAACACGCCGGGGGTGCTTACCGAAGCCACCGCCGACCTGGCGTTCGCTCTGCTGATTTCTGCCGCCCGGCACGTCGTCGACGGCCACCGCTACGTGCTCGCCGGGAAGTGGAAAACATGGGAGCCGCTGGGGCACATC
>JBLMWR010000070.1:0-3215 GCA_050257335.1 Deltaproteobacteria bacterium
AATTGACGCCGAAACCGGCGGTCATGACCAGCGGCGGCTGCCAGTCGGAGAATCGCCACGCCACCGATCCGTTCCCGTCCAGCTCGACGATCCCGAACCCCGCTCCTCCCCAGCCCGCCAGCCATGCGCTGGTTGCCTGAAGTCCCAACCATTGAAATGCGGGCGGTTGGGCGGACAGGGCGTCGTCGGAAGCGGGCGGCTGTTCTAAGTCGCTGTCGGGGCGTGAAAAACCGTCAATCGACCACTGCTGAGACTTGCCGGCGGGATCGAAGTGGGAATTCGACCATTCGCTGGTCAGACGAAACTGATCTTCGCTGTCAGCCGAAACGCCGTTTTCTTCGTCAAGATCGCCGTCAAAAACGGCCGATCTCAACGAGTGGGGGGCGGGCTCGTCCGCAGGCCAGGCTCCGTCCGGTTCGCCGGCGGCCAGAAGGCCAGGACGCAGAAGGGCAGATATGACCACCGCCGCCGCGCAGCAATATCCGAGGGTGCGACAGGCCGCCGTTTCGTCGAGGCCGCGCACCGCGCGCTCAAAATGCATTCGGAATCTGCCTCATTTTTTTGCTGCCTGCGACCCGGGAGGGTCGCGGACAATAGAAATGGATTCGCCGCATGTCAAGACGGCATGGTCCCCACGCAGCCGTGTGCCGCTGGGCCGCCAGATCCAAAAACAGGTCTTGCCCCCTATGCCTCGGTCGGTTAAGTTCCGCTCCCCTCTCGCATCCGTTCGATCGCGAACGAAGGTTTTCCTCAACTCCCCGCATCACTTTCCCAATCAGCAGTTTTTCTTGCTCTGCCGGGCCGGCGCAAGTCAGTCCCTTCCCACCGGTTTCTGAAGCAGGAGACAAGGTATGCTTCTTCCCGTCTACCGCATTCTTTTGTCCGGGGCCGTCGTGCTGTCCATCACCGGCCTGGTCTACGCCTCCGGTCACGGCTGGAGTTTCGGCCACGGTGCCGCGAGCGCCTTCAATAATCGGGCCATGGGGAGCGGCGCCAGTTCCGCCACGGCGCCTCGCGGCGGCGCCACGTCGCCCGGCGCCGGACGGGGGAACGGACCGCGCTTCGGAAGCCAGTTCTCGCGGGGAGCAGCCGCTATGGGCCGGTCGAATTCGGCCTTCGGCGCAGAAACATCCAAGCTGAAGGGGGGTAACCGTTCCGGAACGGCTTCCACCACGAACCCGTCCGGGACAAGGGATGGCGACAGCGCTGGCGATCATCAGCAGGGGAAGCCGACGGTCACCGGAACGGCCCGGGCGCTCCAGCAGCAACAGTTGAACAACGAACGGATTCTGCAGCATCGCGAAGCCCAGGCGCAGCGCCTGCGCGACATCAGCCAGCGCAACGGCAACCAGCACCTGCTGGACACGGCCGATCGGATGCAGAAGAACGCCCAGACCAATTACGACCGCCGCGCAAGCCGGCTGACAAACTTCCCGAATTCCACTGCATCGGCTTCGACCGGTTCCACCGGAGCAAGTTCGGGTGGAACTTCCGGAACGAGCACCAGCGGTGCGGCCGGCACGACTTCGACTTCTCCATAGCCCGCCTCATGCCAGGCGCTTGAGCTTCGAGACGCGGCCGGTGCCGACCCATTCGGCGACGAAGATGCTGCCGTCGTGGCCGAAGCAGGCGTCGTGGGGATGGACGAATTTCCCGGGGAGCCATTTGCTCCTGTCGCCGCGGATCGCGCCCCCCTCCTTCCCCGTCACGCGGGCCGCGTCGTCGCCGAGGCGGGCGACGACTTCATTCTTCGAGTTCAGCAGCGTCAGCCGTGCGTGGAGTTCGGGAATCACGAGCAGGTCCTTCCACGTTTCGGCATTCGCCGGCAGGCCGTAGCCTTTGAGCGTCTCGATATATTTTCCGTCCATCGTGAAGTACTGCAGCGTGTTGTTCGCCCGGTCGCAGACGACGATGGACGGGGTGCGCCCCGCCCGGCGGTCGACCCAGATGCCGTGCGGCGTGTTGAACTTCCCCTCGCCGCCGCCGGGGCCGCCGAAGCACGAGAGCCACTTGCCGTTCTTGTCGTAGCGATGAATGTAGAACGCGCCGTAGCCGTCCGCCAGCAGAAAACCACCGTCGTCGAGGAAGGCGAAGTTGGTGGGCATGAACCGGTCGCGTCCCCACGCGCCGGTGGGCCTGGTGTCTTCCGCGGCCGCATACACGCCCGATTCCATCGGGGCGTACTTCTGCCAGACGGTCTCCCCCTTGAGATCCATCTTGGCGAACGTCTTGAGGTGCTGGTACGCACACACGTAGAGGAATTCCTGGCCCCCCTCTTCGCGAATCTCGATGCCATGCCCGCCCCCCTGGAACTGCTTGCCGAATGAGCGGATATATTTGCCTTCGGAATCGAAGACAAAGATCGACGGATGCTCCTTCTGGTCGGCCCGCCCTTCGTGAATCACGTAGACGTTGCCGGCCTTGTCCACGGCGACATTGTGCGTCGTCTGCCAGGTAAACTGGCCCGGAAGCTGCGGCCAATCGTGCACGATCTCGTACTTGTAGTCCCCCTCGCCCACGATGATCGTCGAATCGGTCTTGCTGGCGGTCATTACCGCCGGCGCCCCGGCGATGACCGCCGTCCCGGCCGCCGCCCTGGCCATGAACTGTCGTCGGGAGATCGAACCAGAACGTGCGGAACTCATGCGAGCGCTCCTTAGAGACGGTGAATCGTCGATATCGCGGGCGAAGCCCAACCGTGGAACAGGCCCTGTTCTTCAGATGACAGGCCAACCTGCTCGTCCGCAAATTGTGCTGCAAACCGACCCCCATCGCAAGCGTGGCCTTCGCGCTGGAGTTCAGGCGAGTGCACCCGGCAATTGGGGGTGGGGCGCATGGTCAGGGAGAAACGAGACGGTTGGGTGGCCCGGCCACCCCTTCTGGGCTGCCGGGTCGCTTTAGCCGCCTGGTTGCTTTCCAATCTGTCGGACGTGCATCCATAAGGCGCGCGTGCCTGGCGGGGGTCAGAGCGGCGCAAGCCGCGCGGGATGGAGATGGAGCAGTCTGGCAGGTCGCGTGGCTCATCACCTCGAGGTCGCAGGTCCAAATCCTGTCCCCGCCACTTGAACCGGGAGTTGCGAAACCGCACTCCCCACGGGTTAACGGAAAAAGCCGAGGTCAGATGGCCTCGGCTTTTTCGTTCTTTGGCCAGTACCCGCAACGGGTTGCGATCGGCCGCACTGTCTCACCGTTCAGCAAAGAGACTCGCGCGAGAC
>JBLMWR010000071.1:0-3775 GCA_050257335.1 Deltaproteobacteria bacterium
CGACCCCGGCGGTCGGCGCGGCACGAACTGCATTGGCAGGCCCTGGGGTCTGCAAGAAGTCTCTTCACTTCTGTATCCGTCGCAACTTCCTTCACGCGGAAAATCCGTAGGATGCGGCAAGAATTTTCTTCCTGAGCCCCTGAGTGCGATATTTATGACGCGGAATCAGGGGCTCGGGTAGTTGACTCATGGTGCACGTTCAGGTTGACTTGAAGTACACTTTGTCACATCTCCGCTCGGGATAAGCACCTGTGGAGGGGGCGGCTCTGGCGTTCCCATCGCGTCGAAGCGAAACCCACAGTCTGATTTTGCGGTTCCGTCGCGAGGGCCGCCGGTCGAGGACCAAATCTCATGCCTGCCCCGACCCGTCAACGGCTGATCGAGGCGGCCATCCGGCGGTTCTATCGAGATGGCTTTCGCAACGACGGGATCGACCAGATTCTGACCGATGTCGGCATCAGCAAGACAGCGTTCTAGAAGCAAATCGAATGCAAAGACGACCTGATGCTGGCTGCCCTGGAAATGCAGAACGTGTGGTTGCAGAACACGTTTCGCGACATGATCCGCGAGCGCGGTGGCGATTCGGCCATCGGCCAGCTCCGCGCGGTGCTCGACGTCGTCGAGACGATCATCGAATCGGAGGAGTTCCAGGACGGCATTTTCGTGAACGCCGCGATGGAGTTTCCTCTGATGCACGAGCCGGCCCACGTCGCGGCGGCCGGAAACAAACGGGCCATCGAACCCATCGTCTGAGAAATCGCGACCCGTGCCGGGGCCGCCGACCCGCGCGCCCTGGCGGAGGAACTGTGCCTGATCATGGAAGGTGCGTATGTCACGCGGCAGGTGACGAAGAACCGGCGCACGGTCGATATCGCCCGCCGCCTCGCCGAGCGGGTGATCGCCGCCCTCGACTCGACGTAGTCATCTCGGTCTTCCGGGATGGTGTCTGTGATGTCCTCGCGCTCTCAACCGAGCCGGCCCAAGACCCATCTCCCTCCCCTTGCTAAGGCGGGGAGAAGTTTCGGCGGGCGCGCGTCGCGTGGTGCCGAGCCCTCACCCGGACCCTCCCCGAGAGGGGGGGCGAATTTGATTCCGCCTGCGGAGGCTCGTCAGCGGCCGGCGCTCTCGGCGCAAAGGCCGAAGTCGAGCCGGCGGTTGGCGATTTGTGCCGCGCGGCACCGGTCGGCGAGGTTGTCCCAGAGCGACCTGTCGCCGGAGATCCGGATCATCAGCGGGACAGTTCCCACGGTCAGCTTGTCGCCGTCGTGCAAAGCGCGCATTCGCCTGACCCGTTCGCCGTTGACGAACGTTCCATGCCGACTCCCCCTGTCGAACACGCGCAGGGATTGGTCCGTGGTATCCACCACGATGACGCAGTGGCGACGGCTGACGGACGACTCCCTCAGGTGCAACTCACAGTCGTCGGAGCGCCCGATCAGGAATTCGGGTTCGATCCGGGGATTGCCGGGAACTTCGAGAACCAGCGGGGGCTCCTGGCTGCCTTCGGCGCGGGAGAGCATCAACTGCATGGGGTTTCTCCTCGCTAATCGTTGCGCGTGGAATTATTTGGGGGCGGGCGTCGGGCCCGGCTTTTTCGCGGACGGCGGGACGACCTTTTCCGGTTCTCCCAGCGTCGTGTCCGGGTCGGGTGGCTGCGGGACGGGACCGGTCGCCGCCGGGGCGCCGGGCGCGGGCGGCTCAGCCGCCATGCCGGCATCTTCCTGGAGGTACCTCAAGGCGACCTTCACCGCGGCCAATTCGCGTTCGAGACTGCGGCGGCTGCCCGGCGAATTCGGGTGCAGCTTCAGGCGCTGGAGCTGCGGCGCGCCGTCGTCGGCGACGACGTAGCGCGGGCCTCCGACCCGGACGCCGACAAACGGGAGGTCAACCCCGACGCCGGGAGTCACGACGGTTTGCGGGCCACCTCCGCCGGCAGGGACCAGCGAGCGGTCGCCGTCTCCCCACTTCGACAGACTCTTTTCGAGCTGGGCGAACGTCTCATTCATCTGCGTCACCTGCTGCACGAGAGCTTGCGTCTCAACCGGACCGGTCCGCAAGGCATCGCGCAAGTCGCCGGCTCGCGACCAGATGTCTTTGGCGGCGCGATACGAGGCCCGATAGTCCGGCTGCTGCTGGTGGTAGCGGTACATTTCCCAGCAGAGAGAATTCGACGTCTGGAGGAGCTGAGCGGCCCGCTCGTCGATCTGCACCGGGTCGTCAAGAACGTCCACCGCGATCGCGCGCCTGGCGCACATCAAAACGGCCAACATGCCTGCCACCGTCGTTATTCTCATCGCATTTCGAGGCGTTCGCATGACATTCTCCGCGGTGGACAGGAAAGATCATTGGCATCCGGCTGGATTTCATTTCGTCTCTTCGCGATCCGGGAATGCCGGAAAACGCGCGCCTAAGTCCTGATTCCGCACGCCGATCGTTCGGGCCCGTTGCGCGCCGTCCGAGCAATCTGGTCGCAATGCGGCCAGCGACACATTCATTCCCGAGAGCCGTGAACCGCGAACCACACATGAATATCGCGTATCGACTCGTCATTTGCCGCGTCAAAGAGCAACGGCGTGCAAAACACGTGCCGTAGCCGACCGGGGTATTGGTCTCCACACACCATCAATGTGAGATCGAATCGGCACCAGGTTCTCAGGCAACTTACGCTGACAGCATTTTACACCTCAGCCCAGGGTAGTCCGCCACAGGCGGACTACCCTGGGCTACGCGTGTGAAACGCCTTCAGGGTATTTTCGTTCGTCGGCGCCGCCATCCTCCGCATCCGCGCTCCAATCGAATGGTTGCGTCGATACCAGACGCATCCCGATTAAGACAGTCCTTTTTAAACCGCAGAGGACGCGAAGAACTTGGCGCGGCCGTCGGCCGGAACGAAAAATCAGCCACGGATGGAACCCCGCCCGGCCGAAGGCCGGAGCCAAAACGAATTTAACCGCGTCATCCGCGGTTCAAACAACGCATTCCCTGTGCCCGCGAGGTCACCTCAACTGGATTCGATTTATCCGCGCATTCGGACTTCTCTGGTCTCGGCCGCAGGCGTGGCCAAGCCGTCGGTCGGCGGATTTATTTTTGCCCCCGAGAAAATCTGCGGCACGTGGAGCGTATGAGAAAACCCTGAAATGGGTTTTCTCATATACCGTCCCCCTGGTTCGATTTTTTCACGGCCTCGGAGCGTGCCTGCTGCGTGCAAACGCTATGGGGGTGGCCCGAGTGGTCTCCAGACCCATTGCTCTTTCTGCTCATTGCAGAGATCGTTCCCCCACCATCCCCAATTCTCATTTGCCACCCCCAGCCCGGCATACCAGCGAACGGCGCTGTCCAGCGGGCCGGCATAGTCATCCCTCAAGCAGCACCAGGTCACGGGCCGGTAGATTACGGTGACGGCGCGCGTCCCGGTATTCAGCCGACTGCTGATCCAGCACGCTGGCCCGAAGCTGAGCGGATAGGCCAGCACTGCGGCCAGGGCCACGGTGATCCAGAATTCGGCGGTGGGTGTGCGGACGCTCATGCCGGGATGGTAACCCGAAGAAGGCGGGGAGGGAATGCGAAGTCGATCAGGCCGGGTTCCCGGTTCTGAACAGCGTCCCGACCCTACCTGACTGACGTCAATTCCCCACCCTGCCCCGAAAGTGCGATCGGTGCTCAAGTGGTAACACGAGGGTGGATCCGTTTTCCGGGGGGAGCGGCCAGACAGGTTCGGGGCGTTCCGCCTCGGCGAGGCGCCGGATTTATTCCGATGGTGTCGCGCTCACTGCCT
>JBLMWR010000072.1:0-4493 GCA_050257335.1 Deltaproteobacteria bacterium
GTCCAGCGTGCCGGCGTTGGAGAGGCCTCCCCCGAGATTGCCCTTTCCGCCGGTAATCGTCAGCCCGTCGATGGCGGCGGTGACTCGCGCGTCGACGATGAAGACCATGCTCAGGTTGCCGCCGCTGACGGCCACCTGTCCCGCTCCGGGTCCGGCGATCGTGATCGGCGCGGCGGTGTTCTTCAGCTCCAGCGCCGTCCCTCCCAGGGTGATCGTGGTCAGGCTCCCGGCCGGAAAGACCGTCGCGTCGAAGGTGATCGTCGCCGCGGTAGTGAACGTGTTGGCATAGGCGATCGCCTCGCGCAGGCTCGTCACCCCGTCGGTGTTATTCACCACGTCCTGCGCCGTGTTGACGACGAGGCTGGGGGCTTCCAGGTTGGTCAGATGGAACGTGGCGGAATCGACCCCGGCGGCGGACGCAGTGACGGTATAGGCGCCGACGGTTCCATCGGCCACGGCGGTGACGCGGGCCGTGCCGCTGGCGTCGGTGGCTGCCGGATTGCCCCCCAGCGTCGCGCCGGGACCCGACGGCGCCGCGAACGTGATGGTCAGCCCCGCGTCCGGCAGGACTTTGCCGAACGCCTTCTCGGTCAGTTGTACCGCGAGCGGGGCGGCAAAGCTCGTGTTGACGACGGCGGACTGGTTATCCCCCCCCTTCACCGCCAGCGCGAAGCCGGCCGACTCGTAGGCGCCGATGTCGGGGGCCGCGCCCTGCGGACGGACGACCCCGCGCTGGTCGGCGGCGATGAGGCTGCCCGTCACCGGATTATTGAAGTTCGCGCCGGCGTCCAGCGCCAGGCTGCCCGGGAGCAGGGCCATCGTCTGCGTCGGCCCGCCGTAATCCCCCAGCGGGGCCAGGAGCGGGTCCACCGGGCTGGCCGAGGTGCCGACGATGTTGTGGTTGACGCCGTCCGTCAGGCCGGTATTCGTCCCGTCCCCGACGAGGTTGTAGCTGCTGGCGGCGCTGGCGATCGACCCGGCCCAGTCTCTGGGAGCGGAGTTCGTCGGGCTGACGGCGTTGCGGGCCACGATCGTCCCCTGCAGGGTCACGTTCCCGAACGAATTGTAGACCCCGCCGCCCGACTGCGCGAAGTTCTGGGCGATCGTGCTGTCGGTGACGGTGACGGTGCGGACGTTGTAGAAGCCGCCGCCCGTCTGCGCCGAATTGAGGGCCAGCGTGCTGTTGGTCAGGTTGACGGTGTTGTTGCTGTAGAACCCGCCGCCGTTGACCCCGGCGGAGTTGGACGAGAGCGTGCTGTCCGTCACGTTGACGGTCCCCTGGCTGTAAAAGCCCCCGCCGTTGGATGAGGCCGAGTTGGCGGCAAGCGTGCTCTCGGCGATGCTCACCCGTCCCGTATTGAAGAAGCCCCCGCCAAATTGCGCCGTGTCGTGCGAAAACGTGCTCCCCGTGACGGTGACGGTGCCCGAGTTGAACAGGCCCCCGCCGTAGACCGCGGCGGAGTTGGCCGTGATGACGTCCTCCTGAAGCGTCAGCGTGCCGGCGTTATAGATGCCCCCGCCGGCCAGAGATGCGCCGAAACTGACCGACGCCTTGCCGCCGGTGATCGTCAGCCCGTCGATCTCGGCAGTCACCCCCGTGTCGATCACGAAGACAGTGCTCAGGTTGTTGCCGCTGACGGTCACCTGCCCCGCTCCCGGCCCGGCGATCGTGGTCGCGCCCGAGGTATCTTTCAGCTCCAGGGGCGTTCCCCCCGAGAGGACGATCGTCGTCGGCGTCGAGGCGCTGGGCGGAAAGACGGTGGGGTCGAACGAGATCGAATCGGCTCCCCCGGTGTTGTTGGCGGCGTTGATGGCGTCGCGCAGCGTCACCGCCGTGTGGGTCGGATCGAGCTGGCCGACCGTCACGGTGGAAGCGTAGTTCTGCCCCCCGTCGGTGCTGTTGACCACGATGCTGGAAAGGAGCACCCGGGGCTCCAGCGTCTCGACCATGGCCGACATGGAGGCCCAGCTCTCGCTCCCCCGGGACCTCCGCCGGATCGAGACGCGCCGCCGCGACAGAACTCCGGTGAGTTGCTGGACGAACCGGCGAAAGGGGAGGGAGACAAGCATGACGAAGGGCCCAGGAAAGTTCTGTTGAACAAGCCTAGGACAGGCCCGCGTTCCTGCAAATCGGCGTCTCACGATTCGCAGGGCCCCCGCCCGGATCGAGACAGGCCTGCCGCCTGTGCCGTATTCCGGTTGCTGCGACGCCACATCGCCGTTTCCAACGTACTCCAGAATGGGCGCTGTTGCCCGAACGCAACGCCCGAGCGCCTTCTCATTCCCAGGCTCCGCCCGGGAACGAGGGCTGGAGCAGGTTCCAGCAGACCGGACTTTCCGGCTTATGCCGAATTTTCCAAAGTCGGGGACTTTTCCGTGCCGATAAAGAATGACGCATGTTCGCACGACCCCAATTTCTCGCCAATCACGCCAAACCGGGGGCCAGGGTCAGCGTCATCCTTCTGGACTGGAACGTCCGCGAGAGCTTCCACAGTCTGCGGTATCTCAACCGGCAGACGGTCGACCGCAGCCGCTACGAGCTGATCTGGATTCAGTTCTACGACAAACAGCCCCCGGCGCTGCTCGAGGCCGTGCGGGCCGGCGAAGAGGCCGGTCGGCCGATCGTCGACAAGCTCGTGGTGATGAACTATCCCCGCGATTTCATCTTCCACAAGCACCGCATGTACAACCTGGGGATCGTCCTGGCGGAAGGGGAGATCTGCGTGATCTGCGACTCCGACGCGATGTTCACCCCCGCCTTCATCGAAAAAATCATCGCCGCTTTCGAGCACGAGCCGAATTCGGCCGTGCATCTCGACGAGGTCCGCAGCGTCAGCCGCGACTTCTACCCGTTCAACGATCCGACCTTCGATCAATTCCTGCAGGGCCCGTGCCTGAACTGGACGGGACGCACCACCCGCGGATTGAACGGCAGCCCCGACATGCTGCACGAGGCCAACTACGGCGCGTGTCTGGCGGCGCGGCGGGAGGACCTGATCCGCATCGGGGGCTCGGACGAGCATCTCGACTACCTGGGATACATCTGTGGCCCGTACGAGCTGACCTTCCGGCTGGTCAACGCGGGCTGCAAAGAGCGCTGGCTCGAGGACGAGTTTCTGTACCACACCTGGCACCCCGGCGAATCGGGGATCAACGTCGACTACCACGGCCCCAGCGACGGGAGGGGCATGTCGTCGCGGGCGCTCGACATCCGCGCGTCCGGCGGAATCCAGCCGGGGCTGGAAAACGGCGCCATCCGGGCGCTGTGGCTCGATCGTGCGACCAGCCGCCGAACCGCACTCGATCGCCTCGAATCGCCGGCCGACGAGCAATGGCGCTGCTCGCTTCGCACGCGCGACGACGAACGGTCGCCGCGGCTGGCCGAAAAGGCGTTTCGCGGGCGGTTCGACCTGTACTGTTTCAGCGGCTGCTGGTATGCGATCCCGACGGGCGGCGAAACATTCGATCCGCAGAAAGCCAAGGCCGGCGCCTATGAGCGGTGCCTGCGGGCCCAGACCCGCGAGCAGCTCGAGTCGTTGATTGCGGCTTCGGTTCCCCAGGGGGGAACGAACGGGGCCGGGCGCTGGCGCCTCCCCGGGCCGGGAACGCTGGCCAGCGTCGGCCGCCGAGCCGTACGCAGAGTGGGGCGATTCTTCCTCTCGCCCACGTCGTAGCCCGGTCATTCCGTGACCGGACGTGAGCGTCGCCGTCAGGCACAGCCTCTCACACGTCATTGCGGTCGGCGCTGAACAGGAAGAGCTTGTCGTCGTCGATCGTGGTGTTGGCGGTGGCGATGTTGACCGTCGCCGACGGGTCACCGCCGAAGACGAACACGAAGCCTTTGAAGTCGAGGGTGTTCCCAGAACCCGGGCTCGCGAAATCGGCGACCGCCGAGGGACCGGGGAGCGAGACGAACACGCCCCGGTCGAAGGTGGTCCCCGGGCCGGCCGTTCCGTTCGTTTCGAGCTTGAGCTGCGCTCCCGACCCGGGCACCGAGAAGCCGGCGAAGGACTGGAAAGTCGAGTCGTCCACCGAAATCGTCTGCCCGTCGCCCAGGCCGGCCGCCAGATGCGCCGGGCCCGTAAACGTCGAGCCGCTCACCTGGAGCTGATCCTGCCCGAGGCCGAGAGAGACGTTCGTGAAGCCGCTCACCGTGGTGTTCTTCAGATCGACCGTGTCGTTGCCGAAGCCTCCCCGGATCGCCAGCGACCCCGGCGTCTGGACGGTATCGAAGGTGACCGTGTCATCTCCCGATCCCGGTGAAACCGTCCACTGATTGCCGAAGCACCACAGCCCGCCGAAGAGGTGCCAGGGACCGTTGCCGACCGAATCCGAGGCGCCGGTGACTGCATTGAGGGTGATCGTATCATCGCCGCCGCCCGTCTGGATGTTCAACGAACCGTCGGCTCCGTGCACCCGATTCTCGAGCCTGCCCAGCACGCCGCGCAGCAGATTGCCGAGCGCGCCGAAGTGGAACGGATTGTCGGGGATGT
>JBLMWR010000073.1:0-7967 GCA_050257335.1 Deltaproteobacteria bacterium
GTAGGCCGCGACCGAAAGGTTGTGTCCATCCCAGAAGGAGACGTAGACCCGGCTTCCATCAGCAGCCGCAGTGGACGAGGCCAGGGTATTTTTGTTATGCGTCTTTGCCGTCCCGCCCGGAGCCGGCTGCCGCCACAAGGTGTTCCCGTTGACGAGGTCGAGGCACAACAGCAGCCGCTCACTGCCATCGTCGCTGGCCGTCTGCAAAAAGATACGCTGTTTCGAGACGATCGGGGACGAATTGCCCGCGCCGGGAATTTCAACCTTCCAGTGCAGGTTTTTCTGCTCGCCGAACTCGATGGGGACACCCGTATCCGTTGAGACTCCGGCGCCATTGGGCCCGCGAAAACGGGGCCAGTCCGACGCCGGCGCCCGCGCGACGGCCCCGGCGAAGCAGGCGGCGAATGCAAGACCGCGAATCGAGAGAGCAGCGGACGTTTGCGTCATGGTTGTCCCCGTTTCAATGAAACCGGTGCCGGCAAAAATGACGGATCATTCCGTCAGATCACGATTTGTTTATACGCGTTCGAAGCATTGAAGAAAAGCGAACCGGGGCGATTTGGCGAACCGTCGGGACGCTGCATTTCGCAGGAATTCCGTCTTTCGTTTCGTTCGTCTCTTTGATGGTACTCCAGATCGAAGCCACGAAAGGCGCGAAAGGCACGAGATGATGCCACGAAACGAGAGACGGGAACACGAAACTCCCCCCATAAATGCCAATGGAAGCGGTGTGGATTGCGACGTTGCCGGCTCCGTGCAAGAATGAGCGGCGGTTTTATAATGGGAAAGGAGCACGGTGACACATGCGGCTGGTGACGTTTGGCGAAGTGATGGTACGGCTGGCGCCGGAGGAGTTTTTGCGCCTCGCGCAGGTGCTACCCGGGCGGCTGGAAGCCACGTTCGGCGGGGGAGAAGTCAACGTCGCCGTTTCCGTGGCGCTGCAGGGGGAGCAGGCGGCGTTTGCCACGGTGCTTCCCGACAACGTTCTGACCGACGCCTTCGAGCACGAACTGCGGAGGCTGAAAGTCGATCCCGGTCTCGTTCAGCGCTCGAAGATCGGGCGGTTCGGGATCTATTTCGTCGAAACGGGCGCGAACCAGCGGGCCGGCACAGTCACCTACGACCGCGATTGCAGCAGCATCAGTCTGACCCCGCCCGCCGACTACAACTGGGAGGCGATCTTCGCCGGAGCGACGTGGTTTCACATTACCGGCATCACTCCGGCACTCTCGGCAGACTCGGCCGCCGCCGCGCTGCACGCCGTCAAGCTCGCCCGCGAACGGCGCATCACTGTCTCGTGCGACCTCAATTTCCGCAAGAAACTGTGGCGCTGGAAATCGGGAACGGCCCCGGTCGCCCTGGCGCGCGAAACGATGCGCGCCCTGATTCCATACGTCGATCTTGTCATCGCGAACGAGGAAGACGCCGAAATGTGCCTGGGGATTCAGGCGCCGGAAAGCAACGTCGAAGCGGGAGAGCTGAATCTCGAAGGATACGCTGAGGTGGCACGGCAGATCGTGCGGCAGTTTCCCAACGTGTCGCGGGTCGCCATCACCCTCCGCGAAAGCATTTCGGCGAGCCACAACAACTGGGGGGCGATGCTGCACGACGCGGCGACCAATGTCGTGCATCTGGCGCCGACCTCGTCCGCGGGCCGGTACGCGCCGTATGAAATCCGCAACATCGTCGATCGGGTGGGAGCGGGCGACTCTTTCGCGGCCGGCCTGATTTTCGCCCTGAACACCCCCGGCCTGGATGCCCCCGGGACGGCGGTGCAGTATGCCGTCGCCGCCAGTTGCCTGAAGCACAGCATCAAGGGGGATTTCAATTACGCGATGCGGGCCGAGATCGAGGCGCTCATGAAAGGAGGCGGCTCGGGCCGCGTCCAGCGGTAGATCGAAAACAGGGACTGGCTCCGAGCTTGGACCGGCAATTTACTGCTGCAGGCAACACTGCCCTGTCTCTTCTGGTTTACCCTGTTCTGAAAACTCGACTGCCGTTGAGAGACGTTACTCACGCTTCAGCAATTCTTCGGCGGTGACTTTGTCTTGGGTTTGCGGGTCGTCGTCGAAGGGTTTCAAGACAACCAGATCGACGAGCGCCTTGGCCGATTCTCCGGAAGAAGGGATTCGCAGCACGACCGACCACAGATCGCCGTGCTTCGTGGCCAGCCAGTCGGCGGCGGAGGCTTTGCCGCGCAGGTGCAGCACATAGCGCTTGCCGCCTTGCACGATTTTGAGGACGGCGTTGGCCGGCGCGGCTTTCGTATCGGCATCGAGCGTGCCGGAATCTTTGGCGGCAGCGATCCAGGCCGGGGGTTGATCGGCGACGCTCACATTGAGCCAGGCGAAGTGCCCGCGCGGGACGGCGACTTCGGCTTGGCGGCGCACGCCGATCGCCAGCGGCTGGCGGAACGTCGAGACGGTTTCGGTGAAGGCGGTCCGTTTGCCGTCGCCAAGGTCGAGCTCGTAATCGAAAACAGTGCGGTCGGGCCTGGGGTGCACGGCGCGAAAGTCGAGGCGCGTGGGATAGAGCTTACCGTCCTGCGGCAGGATCGCGCCCAGCGTCGTGTCGCTGCCGTGGCTGGAAAAGTCGGGGATGGGACTGGCGGAGGGGGTGACGTCCCAGGGGAACCCGGCGGGGGCGGTCCAGTAGATCGTGCCGTCAATCCCGGCTTTGTTTCCGCCGCGCCCCTCCCACACCGGGCGCATGTCGAGGAATTCGCCGGTCCAGGCGTAGCTCAGCCGGCAACTCTGGGCGTCGTAGGCCAGATGCAGCCCGTCGGGGCCGCGCAGGGCGATTCCGCGGGCGCTGGTGTCCGGAAGAAACGTCCGCACGACCTGCACGCCCTTCGAATCGGGGAAGCGCAGCTTCTGCGGCGGACGAAGACCTTCGGGATAGGGGAGATTGCGGCAAACGAGCAGGTACTGCCACAGGGCCAGCCGTTGCCTGTCGGGGAAGCCGTCCAGAATGTGCGTGTAGGTGCTTCTGCCGCCGAAGAAGACGGTCGGCATGCGGGTGCCGGGCTGCACCCGCTGCGGGTCAGTCATCCAGCGGACGTACCAGTCGTACGTAACTCGCTCGGCGACGCGGGCGAGCTCGGGCCCGCGCGTGCCGGCCGAGGCGATCCCCAGCATGTCGTGGCATTTGATGCAACTGAATCCCTTCTCGCCGACGAGCGCGCGGCCCGCGGTGATCAGCGTCTCGTCGGCGGCGGGGCGGAACGGCTCGTCTTGCAGCGCCTCGCCGTCTGCCGTGGCCAGCGCGGCCGGAAGGGGAGCGAGCTGCGCGGCGTCGAAACGGGGCATCTGCAGCGCCATCCACGGCCGCGACCGAAGGCCGGCTTCAAACACCTGGCGCAAGGCCGGCGCCAGGAGCTTGCCGGCGATCCCCGTGAGCGGCGGAGGCGAGACCGCTTCGGAATCTTTTTCGGACTGATTTACGAGCATCTTTTCGACGAGCGAGGAAGGCAAACCGCCGGCGCCATTCCGCTCGTGGCATCCCGTGCAGTTGAAGCGCGCCAGCGTGAGCCTGGCGAATTCCGCAGGAGCCGGCGTGCCGGGGGCGGCGGCGGCGTCTTTGAGGAATCTCGCAACGGGCGAGTTGAGCGACTGGCCGAAGAGGGGAATGCCGTTATCAAACGTCGTGCGCTTCCGATCGAGACAGCCTCCTTCCGGCCTCGTGGCGATCGCGGCGAAATCGTGCGCCGCAGGCAGCGGCTTCCAGAATTCGTCCTCGCCCGGAATCTTCATTTCGTGACAGGCGGTGCAGCGTCGGGCGCGCATCACGTGCCGGCCCAGGCCCCGCGCCTGCTCATCGATCGGCTCTCGCGAGAGCCTTTCGATTTCGCCGGCCGGTGTGCCGAGCGCCGCGAGACTCGCGCGAATCTCGGCGGCGTCGGGGGGAGCGGGAAGCTCCGGCGGCTTCTCATCGGCAGCGTCGCGCCCGGTCAGATACAGGGCCAGGCGGAAGGGATCGTCGCTGTTGGCGAACGCGAACGCGGGCATCCGCCCGGCCGGATCGAACGCGCCGGGATTCTGCAGGAACGCCGCCAACGCTTCGGGAGTCGTCTTCTGTCCAAGACGTTTGAGCGTGGTCCGCGCGGGCCGGTCGAACGCACGGTCTTTGTGAGCCTCGTGGCACACCGTGCAGCCGATCGTCGCGAACAGCGCCTTTCCGTCGCTCGGCCAGTTCTTCGCCTGGTTGTCGTCGAGCTTGCGCGGCGGCGGGGGCGTGCCGCGCGCGGCGAGCAGGGCCGCGACGGCGTAGCGTTCGATTTCCCCGCGCCGGTCGTTGGAAAACAGCCGGGGCATGACCGCCTCGGGACGGAACTCCGACGGGTTCCCGAGCCAGTGAAAAATCCATTCTCGCCTGAGCCGCGAGCCCGCCTCCGTCAACCGCGGACCCGGTCGAGTTCCGAGCGCCGCCGACAGGGGCGCGTGCGCCGCCGGCTTGTGGCAGGCGACGCAACTGTGTTCCTCGACGAGGAGCCGGCCCTGTGGGAAAAGGTCCGGGTCATCCCCGTTATTGGACGGCAGATGTCCGACGGCCCGGGGAGGGAGCGGCTCGCGGGGAAAGTCTTCGGACTGCCAGAAGATCCGCAGGTCGGCGGCATCGCCGGCGGGAGCAAATTCGATTTCGATCGGCTGAGCGCCGAATGCCAGTTCGACCGGTTGACCGTCTCCCGTTGCGACCTTCTCGCCAGAACTGCGCAGCGACAGGACTTGTTTGTCATCCACGCGTACGATGAGCATGCCGGTCACGCGGCCGGCAAAGTGGTATTTGCCGGGGGATTTCACGACGAGGAGGCCCTTCCACGAAACGCGCCAGCCGGCGGCGGGGAGGCGCGGATCGGGGCTTTCGCCTTTCGCCAGTCGAAACGCCGGGAGCGCGTCGTACCGGCGAAAGTCGACCTTCCGGCCCGCGGCCTGCGACTCGTAATGTGCCAAAAGTCCGGGCTGAACGGCGTCCTCGTCTTCGTCGGCTGCACGGGCGTCGCCGGTCAGCAGGAGCGCGGCGAGGCAGATCGCGGCGAAACTCAAAAGGAGGATGAACGACCAGCGGAGCGAGCGGCGCGGGAGAAACGGCATTCTGTGGTCCGGTGGCGGGCGGCTTTACGGTGTGGGACTCGTCATCGGTACGATTTTAAAGTCCCGCACCGGCCGGGTCGAGGGCCGTACGTGAGGCTTATAGTCTGACCGCGGTGCAGTACCGAACGTCCAGTGCGGCAAGCGAGCCAACAGATTCGGCAGCGACTGGGCGCGAGCCAGCGTGTTTGCCCGCTCGCCGGATGTTATGCCCGAGTCCGCATCGCTGTCAGGCGATAAGCCAGCCCTGCTAGAACCCCAGACCGACGCCGTTGAGGACGCCGGTGCCGACGGTGCCGTCCTTGATGTCGAACATAGCCGGGTACTGGGCGCGCCAGCGGCGGTTGGCGGCGGGGCAATACTGCCGGCCGTTTCCTTCGATGGCTGCGACGCCCGGAATGCGGGCGGCCAGGCTCGCCGAATGCAGAAACGATGCGCCCGGGCAGGTGAGGTCCTGGACGCAGAGGAACATGCCGAGTTTCTGGCCCGCCGCCGCCAGCAGCAGCGAATCGGTCTGCCCTTTGTACGCCTTGAGGGCGATGCCGGTATAACCCTGCTCGCGCGCCAAAAGCAGGCTCTCGTAATCGACGAGCGACTCATCGATGACGACCGGCTTGAGCTTCGCGGCCTCGTGCATTTTGTTTTCGGGATGGGTTTTGAGATCGCGGTGCGTCGGCTGCTCGATGTACTGGATACGGTCGTATGCGGCAACGGCCCCCTTCTTGATTTTCTTTAAGAAGTCCAGGACGTAGTCCACATTCGCGCACTTTTCGTTGAAGTCGAGCGAGTAATGCCACTCCTTGCAGCCGCGCGCGGCCTGCACTTCAGCGGCGACGCGGTCGACGGCCAGGACGCGCTCGACGTCCCAGGCGAGGTCGTCGCCGGCAAGCTTGATCTTCAGGTGCGTCAGTCCGTTGAATTTGATCCATTCGCCGAGCGTCTCGGGAAGACCGTCGCCGATTTTTTTCTGGAGGTCGGCCGGCGTGATCGGGTCGAGGGCGCCGACGAGGTGATACAGGGGCAGCCTGGGTTTGGGTTCGCGCAGGGTGTACTTGTCGAGGTATTCGCCTTTGAACGACTTGTCGAGGTATTCCGACAGGTCGTGATTGACGTATTCGGAGGAGAGGGTGTCGAAACAGTTTTTGGCGTGCACGCGGCCGTAGGCGTCGTGCAGGGCCGCGTCGAGCGGGCTGGCGGCGACGAGCTGCGCCAGCGCGGGCATGGGCTCGGGGAGCTTCTGCTTCTGTTGCACCAGTTTGGCCAGATGGTCGTATTCCCCCGCGAACTGCTCGACGATGTCGATCGGATGCGCGTAGTCCGGATAATCGACCGCCAGGTCAACGACGTCGCTGGCGAACTGCTTCATCGCCTCTTCGGCCTTTTCCATCGGCACGGCGCTGGAGGGCCAAGCCCAGGCGGGGGCGGCCGGCATGCTGCCGAACCCCGACTCCTGCCGTTTGTTTCGCGTTTCGACCCGCACCTCGACGTTGATGAGGCATCCCTTGTCCATCACCCGACCGCCGAACTTAAGAGGAGACCGAAATTGGATCGGTTCAAATGAGCAACGGGCCTCGAGGATGGTGACGTCGGTCGCTTTCGGCATGATCGGGGGTGGTGACAGGAACAGGACAGGGATTCGGGACTCGGCCCAAGGCGTGATGTTACCCGGTTCTGCGGGTTTGAATCAAGAAAACATCGTGATCTGTCAGACTGAACACGGCAACGCCCGTGTTCATCAGGCAATGGGTGGCAGAAGCGGCCCCGGGGCGCCGATCAGCGTCTGGAGGTCGTGTATCGCAACCTCCCACGCGATGTCGTAATCGATGTTTAAATAGTCATGTTTGATTCGATGTCGCATCCCGACGATCGCAGGCCATGGAACCTCGGGATGGCGGCACTGAAAATCGCCTGAAACGAGGCGCGCGGCTTCGCCCATCGTCGGAACCAGATGGATGACTGCCAAACGCAAAATCTCGTCGGCGTCAAACGCCGCGCGGTCTTTCCCCGTGAGGTACGCCTGGATCTGGCGGGCACAATCAACCATGTGCCCGGCGTACCGGAGATCATCCTTGGGCATATGCCAGCTCCGCCGGGCTCGCGATGTTTCTCTCACCGCGGGCGCGGTCTGGCGGTGATCTGGCGGGAGAGTTCCTGCAGGTGCCGGCTGTTGACGGTCAGGTGCTCGCGCATCGCGAGCGCGGCTCCCCCCGGGTCGACGCTCCGGACCGCCTCGAGGATCCGGGCGTGGTGGGCGCAGGCCAGGGCGGCCCCGTAGCGGTTCAGCGTCTTGAGCCGGCTTTCGATGAGCAGGTCGTGGATCGGGGCCAGCACCAGCGGCAGAAAGCGGTTGCCGGTCGCCTCCGCCAGAATCGCATGGAACTCGGCGTCGGCCTTGACGTGGGCGGCGAGCGACTTGCGGGGGTTGCCCAGCGTCTGCTGCGTGGCTTCGAGGCGCGCGAGGTGGCTGTCGGCGCGGTGTGTGGCCGCCAGGGCGGCGATCGTCGTTTCGAGGGGAAGGCGCACAACGGCGAGGTCTTCCAGGGGCGCATCGGAAGAGCGCATCAGCCGTTCGAAGCCGACCGAGATCTCGCGACCGGTGGGACTGGCGACGCGCGTCCCCGACCCGTGCCGGCTCTCGACCAGCCCCAAACTTGTCAGTCGCCCCAGCGCCTCGCGGACGACGGAACGGCTGACTCCCAGTTGTTCACACAGGGCCCGCTCGGCGGGGAGATAATCCCCCACCTGCATTTCCCCGGAAACAATCGATCGTTCAATGCGCCGTGTGACTTCGGCAACCCGCTGCTGGACTGTTTTGGCTGGCATGCTTCTCAACCGCGAATGGCACGCATGACCGAACCGGCCTGCGGTCGCGGTCATTTT
>JBLMWR010000074.1:0-4367 GCA_050257335.1 Deltaproteobacteria bacterium
CTCTTCCCATTGACTTCGCCAGTCGTTGTGTCAATCACCCAGAGCACGCCCGGAGGAGTCGACGGGTGGAATTGGTAACGACCAATCGCGCTTGCAGGGGCTGCCAGCTTGCCGTGGACGACAACTGCTGTTGAAAGGACCACCGCGGAAATCAGAATGGAAACGCCCAGGAATTTAGAGCTTTGCATGATGCACAGACTCCACTCGTTGGTGCCCGGAAAAAAACGAACCTGCGCCACGCCCCCCGCAGGCTGCCGCGGGCGGAGGTGGCAGGTTAAACAGGACTTGCCCTGTCAGCCACGTAGCGCTGTAACCGTCAGCCATTATTCCTCGAGATCCTGCGCGTCCGCAAGCTCGCGGTCGTCCAGGTGCATATAGCGCTGCGTGGTCGAGATGTTGGCGTGGCCGAGTAAACGCCGAGCGAACGCGATTCCCTTTTCGCGGCAGATTTTCGTCCCGCATTCGTGCCGGGCAAGGTACAGCACCAGATCCCGCGCATTCGACCAGGCGGTAGACGTCCTCCTGCCGGCCAAGCCGAAGAAGAAAGCGGCAGGGAAGAAGACGGGATAGGCAGTCAGTCCAGCTCGTCGACTGCCGTTCTCAGCGATTCGATCTGGACGACAAGCCTCTCCCCATCCGGCATATCGAGATCAAGTAATTCCTTTAAACCGAAGGCCACACGAGAGTAGAGGTGATCGGCCAGAACGTCTCTTGTGCCATTGGCGCGGACTGCCACCACGCGGTATTTCGCGGCGTGGTGCATGGGGGCCTGAATTCAGCCGGCCGGAAGTGAGGGTTCTGTTTCTCCGTCACCGGATGGGGAGATTGTCCCACGCGGCCCAGCGCCGGTCAAGCCTCTCGGGTTGACAGTCAGGTTTGCTAAGCGACGTAGGTCAGGCTCTCGCCTGACGCGCGAAAGGATTCCAGCGTCATTTGCGGGAGCCGGCGAACGCGCTTGCGTTTGCATCACCGCGGCGCTCCGAGACGCTCAGTCAGGCACAGCCTGACCTAACGCGGTGTTGGTCCGATCCACGTCGGCAAGCGTCGCCCGGCAAAGCCAACCGTGATCCGGCGGCGGCGCGAGCCCGCGACGGCCATCCCTTCATTTTCCTTGCATTGCCCGCACCGATCGCCGACAATCAACCCACAAGTGGCGGTTGATTTGTATGGCATCGATCGCAAGTCGATGGATCGGAGAGAAGCTATGGCCGTGTGGCGCGGGTCGGTCGACCTGTTGGCCGGCGCTGGTTTGACGCTGCTTGGCGTAGCGGCGATCGCAGCGCCGCCGACAACCACTCAGACGGCCGACGCCAGGCATTTTGAGGATCAATTCCGGCCACTGCTGGCCCGCCATTGCGTCGATTGCCATCGCGGAGACAAACCCAAAGGGCATTTCCGGCTGGACAACCTGACGCCGGACTTTGCGGATGGACCCACCCGCCGGCATTGGACCGCCGTGGTTGAGCGACTCC
Organism: Deltaproteobacteria bacterium; assembly: GCA_050257335.1. GTDB lineage: Bacteria > Planctomycetota > Planctomycetia > Planctomycetales > Planctomycetaceae > JACQFH01. The sequence continues at coordinate 1,473 of JBLMWR010000074.1, forward strand.
AGGCGGGGGAAATGCCTCCCAGGGAGAAACCGCGCCCACCGGAGAAGGACGTTCAGGCCCTGATCGACTGGCTAGGTCCGCGCCTGGCCGCCGCCGATGCCGCCGCACGGGCCGCTCAGGGACGCGTGGTCCTCCGCCGGTTGAATCGGGACGAGTACGAGAATACCGTGTGCGACCTGCTGGGAATCAAGGTCAATCTGAAAGAGCAGTTGCCCCAGGACGGCTCAGCCGACGGTTTCGACAACGCCGGCGCGGCGCATCACACGTCGTCGTTCCTGATGGAGAAGTATCTCGAAGCGGCCGACGCGGCCTTGAACATGGCCATTGCCAGCCGGCCTCAGCCGCTGCCGGTCATCAAAAAGCGGTACAGCATCAAGGACGGGCACCCGGTCCGGGCGACCACCGAGAACGTGTATCGCTTCCTGGACGATGGCGAGGTGGTGTGCTTCTGCTCGTCCGAATGGCACAACGTCTGGGTCTCCACATTTTATCCGCCGGACGCCGGCAACTATCGTTTCCGCATCTCCGCTTCCGGTTTTCAAAGCGCCGGGAAGCCCGTCACCTTTCGAGTGACGGCAAGTGGCACGCCCCTGACGGGAAAGAGCGGTCTGGTCAGTTACTTCGACGCCCCGCCCGACAAACCGACCGTGTTCGAATTTGTCCGGTACATGGAGCCGCGAACCAGCATCATGATGCTCCCCTACGGACTGGAGGGCGCAAACACGGTGAAACGGGTCGGTGGTGAAAAATGGGACGGACCAGGGCTGGCGATCCAGTATGTCGAGGTCGAGGGCCCGCTGCACGAGACCTGGCCGCCGGAAAGTCATCGCCGCATCTTCGGCGACCTGCCGCAAAAAAAGTCCGGGACCGACAACTTCGGCGAGCGCGTGGAAGTGGTCTCGGAGCAGCCCCTCGTCGATGCCGAGCGAATCCTCAAGGCCTTCACGCGCCGGGCGTTTCGCCGGACCGTGACTTCTGACGACGTGGCGCGCTTCGTGGCCATCGTGCAGGCCAGATTGGAAAACGGATATACGTTCGAGCCGGCAATGCGGGCCGCCCTGAAAGGCGTGCTGATCGCCCCCGAATTCCTGTTCCTCCGTGAGCGGCCGGGCAAACTGGACGATTTTGCCCTGGCCTGCCGGTTGTCGTACTTCCTCTGGAATACGATGCCCGACGACGAGCTGCTCACGCTCGCAGAGCAGCAGAAGCTGAGCCAGACCGACGTGCTCCGCCAGCAGGTCGAGCGTTTGCTGGCGCACCCCAGGGCGGCGGCCTTCACCGAGAATTTCGTCGGCCAATGGCTGGGGCTGCGCGAAATCGACGCGACGGAGCCGAGCCACATCTTGTACCCCGAATTCGACCACCTCCTGAAAGTGTCGATGATTCGCGAGACCGAGCTGTTTTTCGACGAACTTCTCAAAAACGATCTGAGCCTGACCAACTTCGTGGCCTCCGACTTCACGATGCTCAACGGCCGTCTGGCCAGACACTACGGCATCCCCGGCGTTGATGGCTGGGAGTTTCACAAAACGCCGCTGCCGCCGGAAAGCCATCGGGGCGGACTGCTGACGATGGCGGGCGTGCTGAAGGTGACGGCCAACGGCACCACGACCTCGCCGGTGCTGCGCGGGGCGTGGGTCCTGGATCGAATCCTGGGAACGCCCCCCGCGCCGCCCCCCGACGATGTTCCGGCGCTCGATCCCGACATTCGCGGCACCATAACGATTCGCGAGCAGTTGGCCAGACACCGCTCGGTCGAATCGTGCGGTGTTTGCCACCGCAAGATCGACCCTCCCGGATTCGCCCTGGAGAGCTTCGATTGCATTGGCGGCTGGCGCGACAACTACCGCGTCACCGGGAATGGCGAAGCAGTCATCGTGGACGGCCGGCGGATGGCGTATCACAAGGGCAAAAAAGTGGACCCGTCCGACGTCATGCCCGACGGCCAGCGGTTCGAGAATATCGACCAGTTCAAGCAGTTGCTCCTGCAGGACAAACCGCAGCTTGCCCGGGCATTGACCGCGAAACTGGTGACCTACTCCACGGGGCGAGCGCCGCAGGCATCCGACCGGGATACGGTGGAGGCGATTGTCGCGCGGATCGGTGCGAAGGATTATGGTTTGCGGTCGCTCGTCCATGAGATTGTGCAGAGCGAGACCTTTCGGAATAAATAACACAAATCGTATTCACACAAATCGTAGCCACGCTCGCCAGAGCGTGGGAGGTTTCCCGGGCCTTCCCACGGTCTGGCGAGCGTGGATACGAATCAACAAGAGATTTGCCATGAACGGTAGTGGGGGCTTTCCATCAGGCGCGAATCCGATGGCGACGCCGAATTCGTATGAGGGTCGCAACGACGGACTATCGCGTCTGGATCGGGACTGCTATCGCGGTCAGGCGTATGTGCATTGGACGATCACGATTCAGGATCGCACGACCGGATGGCTCGTTCCGATCTTCTATTACAAGTTTCGCGAGCTCCTGGCACATGCCATGTTTCGCTACTCGGTGACCTGTCCGATCTACTGCCTGATGCCCGACCACCTGCATCTGTTGTGGATCGGCATCCACGACCGGGCCGACCAGCTCAATGCCATGAAGTTTTTCCGCCGACAGTTGGCGATTCCCCTGAAGGCGCTCGGATCTGAGCTTCAGCACCAGGCGTACGACCACGTTTTGCAGGACGACGAACGGCGCGAAGAATCCGTCGAGAATCTCGTCGAGTACATCGCCCGCAATCCGGAGCGCAAGCAACTCGTACCGATCGATGGCTTTCGCGACTACAAATTCACCGGCAGCTTGATACCGGGGTATCCCGAATTGACCCTGTGGCAGTCCGATTACTGGTCTCGGTTCTGGCGGACTTATTCGTTCCTGCGAAAGAATGGATCGTTT
>JBLMWR010000075.1:0-7362 GCA_050257335.1 Deltaproteobacteria bacterium
CTCCTCGAGCGCGGTCGCGAACGGTTCGATATCTATTGTGCCGTATGCCACGGGCGCACGGGAGATGGCAACGGCATCATCGTCCGCCGCGGTTTCCGCAGGCCCCCCTCGTATCACACCGATCGTCTGCGCAACGCCCCCGCCGGCCATTTTTACGATGTGATATCGAACGGCTTCGGCGCCATGGCCAGCTACGCCAACCGCATTGACGTCGCCGACCGCTGGGCGATCTTGGCGTACATCCGCGCCTTGCAGCTCAGTCAGAACGCTCGACTCGACGACGTGCATGAAGACCAGCGCGAGGACCTCCCGCCGCTGGATGAAGCCGCCGCCGCAGGCGGGCGCGCCGATTCAGATCTGCAGCGCACTTTGCACGCTGTACCGCGAGCTCATTATGGCGTCCCTGACAAAGAATACTGCGTCCCTGTCGGTGTCGAACGGGCGGTTGTTGCCCAAAGGTGCGCTGTCGCAGCAGGACGGCCCTTCCCGGCCGTTACGCTCGACCCGGAAGCTGCGACCTGCGCGATTCAACCTGCGCAAGTGCCCCGGGAGGACGCGCCATGACGCCCAGCCCTGAACTGGACATGCGCCTGCGCCGGGTGCGACTGGGCGGGCTGGCAGCCGCCGCTGTCGGCTGCGGGGCATGCGCAGCCGGCTGGAGCAGTTCGCCCGAACGTTTTTACGCCGCCTGGCTCACGGCATATTTTTACTGGCTGGGGATCGCGCTGGGCTGCCTGGCGGTCACCATGCTGCACGGCATGTCGGGAGGCGCCTGGGGGCGGGCCATCCGGCGGGTCATCGAAGCCGGTTACCAGACGCTGCCCCTCTTGGCGCTGACCTTTGTGCCGCTCTGGCTGGCGGTCGGACGGATCTACGAATGGGCCGACCCCGCGGCCGTCCGACAGCACGAGGCTTTGGCCCGCAAGGCGGCGTACTTAAACGTCGGCGGCTTTCAGACGCGGTCTGTCGTCTATTTTGCCGTCTGGATCGCCATCGCCTGGGTGCTCGACCGCGTTTCTCCCAATGACGAACCGCGCCTTGAATCCCCCCGCAGCCGGAGCCTGCAGCGCCGCAGCGGCCTGTGCTGTATTGCATACGGAGTCACCATGACGCTCGCGGCGGTCGATTGGGGGATGTCGCTGGAGCCGGAGTGGTATTCGACGATGTACGGACTGATCCACATCGCCGGCCAGACGGTTTCGGGCCTCTCCTTTGCTGTGGTCGTCGCCGCTGCGCTGGGGGACAGAGAACCCTGGTCGCGAGTCGTTACCCCGCAGCGCCTGAACGATCTGGGCAATCTGCTGCTGGCGTCCGTCATGTTCTGGGCGTATTGCTCCTTCTTTCAATACCTGGTCATCTGGTCCGGCAACCTCCCCGAGGAAAACGTCTGGTACGTGCACCGCTCGCAGAACGGGTGGCAGTATCTGGCGATGGGCCTGATGGCCTTGCATTTCGCCATGCCGTTCCTGCTGCTCCTGTCGCGGCACCTGAAACGGCAGAGGGCGGACCTCGCCCGGATTGCCGCCCTGCTGCTCGTCATGCGTTATGCCGATCTGTACTGGCTGATCGTCCCGGGATTTCGACGCGACGGTTCTGGACCGCAGGGTCTCACGTTCCACTGGCTCGACGTGGCGGCGCTGGCGGCGATCGGCGGCGCGTGGCTGTCTGTCTTTGCCTGGCGTCTGCCGGCGCGACTCCGATTACCGATGTACGATCCCATAGAAACGGAGGGGGCAGATGAGCAATCCGGCCACACAGCCGTCGCCTGAGCCTGCCGACCGGGTCGGGCACGAAACCCGCGACGCCAGCCCATTCTATGTGGGACTGTTCGCGCTCGGCCTGGTCGTCATGATTGCGCTCGTCCTGCCGCTTCTGGGCTGGATGCTTCAGCGGTTCGAGGCCGAGGCCCGCCAGACCGACGCCGTGCAAAGCCCGCTGGCCGGCGACCAGCATCCCCCCGAACCGCGCCTGCAGAGCCAGCCCCAGGCCGATCTGGCACGCCTGCGCCTCGAGGAAGAGCAACGGCTGTCGAGCTACGCCTGGATCGACCCGCACGAGCGCGTGGTGCGCATCCCGATCGGGCGGGCGATCGAGATTCTGGCGGAACGCGGTTTTCCCGAACCGGAAGGTCCGATCGAAGCGCTGCAAAAGGAGGATACGACGCCATGAGACGATCGGCTAGCCGCGGAGCGGCGGCATATTTCAGCCAGCGGCGTCAGCCACGGGGACCACGTGCGGGCTCGGCGCAGCCCCAGAGGGGCGACATAAAGGTCGCGTGCTCTTGCTTCGCATGCGGTCGAGCGAATCCCCGTCGGTATTCGCCATCCGTTCCGGTATGCCGCCCCTCCGGGGCGATGGCACCTTCAACTCCAAGCCAGTGGCTGGCGCCACTGGCTAAACGATTTCGCCCCTCCGGGGCTAGTCTTTGTCAGCCTTTCAGGTCCGCCTCCGTTGCAGTCACCTTCTTCCTTACCATCGCGCTCCTGCTCGTCGCGTCGTCCCAAATCGCAAACGCTCAGCGCTTCGCAACCAACGGCCCGTACAACACGCCTGCTGGCAAAAGCCCGACGGCCGACCTGCTCCGCGACGTGGGGATTGAACAGCACCTCGACGCCCCTTTGCCCCTCGATGCCGTGTTTCGCGATGAAGCCGGGCGCGCCGTGCGGCTGGGTGACTGTTTTTCGGACAAACCGGTGGTCCTGGCCCTGGTCTACTACCGCTGTCCGATGCTCTGCACCCAGGTGCTGAACGGGTTTCTCAAAAGCAGCCAGGCGGTTCCGCTGGAGATCGGACGCGATTTCGAGGTCGTCACCGTCAGTTTCGACAGCCGCGAAACGCCCGAGCTGGCGGCAGAGAAAAAGTCACATTACGTGCGGGCGTATCGCCGCGCCGGCGCAGCCCGCGGCTGGCACTTCCTCACAGGCGACCAGGAAGCGATCGACCGCCTGACGGAAGCGGTCGGCTTCCGCTACCGGTACGACCCCCGCAGCGACCAGTTCGCCCACGCCAGCGGGATCGCAATCGCCACGCCCGAAGGCCGGCTGGCGCGCTACTTCTACGGCATCGAGTACTCGCCGCACGATTTGCGGCTGGGCCTGGTCGACAGCTCGGCGGGCCGAATCGGGTCGCCTGTCGATCAGGTGCTGCTGTTGTGCTATCACTACGATCCGCTCACGAGCAGGTACGGCCTGGCAATCGCAGGGGCGCTGCGCGTCGCGGGGACACTGACCGTGCTCGCGCTGGGCGGTTTCCTGTACGCCATGTACCGCCGCGAGCGCCGTCGCCCGAAGCTATTTCAAACGACCGGCCCTGCGCAGAACTGCGGCGCCGCACCGCCAGCGGACATTCACGAGCCATGATCGACGACGGTTTCCGACTGTTGCCCGAACAGGCCTCGACGCATGCTCCCCGCGTCGACCTGCTCTATTTCTTTCTGGTGGGGCTGGCCGTTTTCTTTTCGGTGCTCATCGCCGCGCTGATCGTCTATTTCTCGATCAAGTATCGCCGCGGCAACACCCGCGTCGACCGTGCCCCGGCGCACGGCCACGCCTACGGCCTGGAGATTACCTGGATGGTGATTCCCTTTGTGATCACCATGGCCATCTTCGGCTGGAGCGCCCGGCTGTACTTCTCGGCGAACCGGCCGCCGGCGGGTTCGACCGAAGTGCGGGTGGTCGGAAAGCAATGGATGTGGAAGTTCCAGCACGCGAACGGCCGCCGCGAAATCAATACGCTGCACGTTGCGCGCGGGCGGCCCGTCAAGCTGACGATGATTTCCGAAGACGTCATTCACAGCCTGTTTGTCCCCGCCTTTCGAATCAAGCGAGACGTCCTGCCGGGAAGCTACAGCGCCTGCTGGTTCGAAGCCACGCGGACGGGCGAGTTCCATCTGTTCTGCGCCGAATACTGCGGAACGAACCACTCGCGCATGACCGGCCGGGTGATCGTCATGGATCCTGCCGAGTTCGAGGCCTGGCTGGGAGGAAGAAAGGAAAACGAGCCGCCGGCGGCGGCCGGCAAGCGGCTGTTCGAAGAGCTGCGATGCCAGACGTGCCATCGGCCAGATGCGGGCGCGGCCCGCTGCCCGCCTCTGGAGGGGTTGTACGGACAGGAGGTCAAGCTCGCCGGGGGCGAAACGGCCGTCGCCGACGAGAATTACCTGCGCGAGTCGATTTTGCGTCCCGGCGCCAAGGTCGTAGCCGGTTTCCAGCCTCTCATGCCGCCTTTCGACGGGCAGGTGGATGAGGAACAGTTGATCGAGTTGATCGCCTACATCAAATCGCTGACCAAACCATGAGCGCTCTCGTCGAACCTTCCGCGCCTGCCGCAGCCCCGGTCGACCGGCTGCCGAAGAGGCACTATCTGAACGCCGCCTACACCGTCCGGTCGTGGCTGCTGACCACCGACCATAAACGGATCGCCATTCTCTATCTGCTGTCGATCACGTTCTTTTTTGTGATCGGGGGCCTGGCGGCGTCCGTCATCCGCCTCGATCTGACGACCCCCCGGGCCGACCTGGTGCAGACCGAAACGTTTAATAAACTGTTCACGGCCCACGGCGTGATCATGATCTTCTTCTTCCTGATTCCGTCGATCCCCGCGGTGCTGGGAAACTTTCTCGTTCCGCTCATGCTGGGGGCCCGCGACCTGGCCTTCCCGCGGTTGAACCTGCTGAGCTGGTATGTCTACGTCATCGGGGGAGCGTTCACGCTGTACGCCCTGCTGGCCGGGGGAGTCGACACGGGCTGGACGTTTTACGCCCCCTACAGCAGCACCTACAGCAATACGTACGTCATGGCCACCGCCGTGGGGATTTTCATCACCGGCTTCTCGTCAATTTTGACCGGGCTCAACTTCATCGTCACGATTCACAAGATGCGGGCCCCCGGCCAGACCTGGTTCCGCCTGCCGCTGTTCCTCTGGTCGATGTACGCCACCAGCATCATCCAGGTTCTGGGGACGCCCGTTCTGGCGATCGCACTGTTTCTGGTGGGGATGGAGCGGCTTCTGGGGATCGGCATCTTCGACCCGAAGCTGGGTGGCGACCCGGTTCTATTCCAGCATCTGTTCTGGTTTTATTCGCACCCCGCCGTGTACATCATGATTCTCCCCAGCATGGGGGTGGTCAGTGAAATTATTCCCTGCTTCTCGCGCAAGCGCCCCTTCGGCTACGCCTTCATCGGCTTTTCGAGTTTCGCCATCGCCGTATTCAGCTTTCTTGTCTGGGGCCACCATCTGTTCGTCGCAGGGCAATCCGTCTACGCGGGGATGGCCTTCTCGATTCTGAGCTATCTGGTGGCCATCCCTTCGGCGGTCAAAGTCTTCAACTGGACGGCGTCGCTGCACAAGGGTTCGATCAGCTTCGACACGCCGATGCTGTACGCCCTGGGCTTCGTGGGGCTGTTCACGATGGGGGGGCTGACGGGACTGTTCGTCGCCGCTCTGGCCGTCGACGTGCACGTCCACGACACCTACTTCATCGTGGCCCATTTCCACTACATCATGGTGGGTGGGGCGGTGATGGGCTACCTCGGCGGGATTCACTACTGGTGGCCCAAAATGACCGGCAGGCTTTACCCTGAAGGGTGGGCGCGGTTCTCCGCGATCCTCATCTTCGTCGGCTTCAACCTCACGTTCTTCCCGCAGTACATCCTCGGCTACCTCGGCATGCCGCGCCGCTATCACGTGTATCCTGAAGAATTCCAGGTGCTCAACGTGATGTCGTCGGCGGGGGCCTCGGTCCTGGCTGTCGGCTATTTCTTTCCTCTGACGTATTTGCTCTGGTCGTTGCGTTACGGAAGGATCGCCTCGTCGAACCCCTGGCGGGCGGCAGGACTGGAATGGCAAACGTCTTCTCCGCCCCCGGTTGAAAACTTTGCCGAGACGCCCGCGGTGCTGGACGAAGCTTATGATTACCGGCGGATCGACGGACTGTCTGTCGAAGGAGGCCGAGCATGAACGGCCAGTCTCCCGCCGCCACGCGCTCGGCGCTGGCCCATCAGTTTGACGATCTGCCGCAGCAGCACGACGCCGACGAGCTGGGGATGTGGCTCTTCCTGTGCACCGAGCTGATGTTCTTCGGCGGCCTGTTTCTGGCGTACGCAATCTACCGCTCGCAGGATGAAGCGGCTTTCGCCGCGGCGAGCCGCGAGCTCGACCTGTTCTGGGGAACGGTGAACACGGCCGTGCTCCTGTGCAGCAGCCTGACGATGGCCCTGGCCGTTCACGCGGCGCAGTCGCACGAGCGACGGCGGCTTGTCCTTCTGCTGGTCGCCACGATGGCGCTGGGGAGCGCGTTCATCGTCATCAAGGGAGTCGAGTACCATCACAAGTACGAACATGGGTTGATGCCGCTCCTGGGGCTCCCGTTCCGCTGGGATGGCCCCTCTCCCGGCCATGCCGAAATGTTCTTCGACCTCTATTTTCTGATGACGGGGGTCCACGCGGTGCACATGCTGATCGGCCTGGGAGTGCTGCTGGTGCTGCTGGTCAAGGCGGGCCGCGGGGGTCTCCTGGGAGATTTTTCGGCGCCGGTCCACGTGACCGGTCTGTACTGGCATTTCGTCGATATCGTCTGGGTGTTTCTATTTCCGTTCCTGTACCTGATCGGGGCCCGTTAGCCATGCCTCACGAACATTCGAGTGTCCGCGTGTTTTTCGTCGTGTTCGTGGCGCTCCTCCTGCTGCTGGCCCTGACCGTCGAAGCGGCGCGGCACGACTTGGGACGCTGGAACTTTCCGGTCGCCGCGATGATCGCCGCCGTCAAGGCGCTGCTCATCACGCTGTATTTCATGCACGTCCGGCAGAGCACGCCGCTCACGCGGCTGGTCGTGGCCGCCGGCGTCCTGTGGCTGGCCATCCTCTTCACGCTCACGCTGGCTGACTACTGGACCCGCGACTGGCTGGCGTTCGTTGCCCGGAATTGACATCCACAATTCCCCACCCACGATTCGAACGTGGACTGAAGGATCCAGAGGAACCCGCCTGCAACTGACAAACCGTGAGAGTAAACGGTGTTTTTCCCAGCGCGGCCTACGGCCGCAACCAAAACGAATTCAACCGCAGATGACGCGGATACGCGCGGATAAGGACAGACGAGGTGAACTGGCACATCCGCGCGTATCCGCGTCATCCGCGGTTCTTTTTTCGGTATCTATCTAAACTGACAATCTTCGCGGTGCACGAAGAAACAGACGGTTAGTAGTACAAATGAACGCGGATGTGCCGGTTGACCTGATGCGTATTTCATCCGCGCCTATCCGCGTCATCCGCGGGTTTATTAGACTCGATTTGTCATGAGCTGGCCCACTCCGCAGGACTACAACGAAGCGATCCAGAACCCGAAGGTCTGCTTCGGGGATGA
>JBLMWR010000076.1:0-4895 GCA_050257335.1 Deltaproteobacteria bacterium
ACATCGGGCATCCCGGCTGGAAAGCGCTTGGGGCAAGGGCGGGTTATTCGACCCTCAACGGACTGGTCGTCACGCTGATCTGTCTGACGGGAACGGCGGCCCTCATCAATGCGATTGTCCCGATTGAAGCCGGAATCCCGATCGTGTTGTGGGTCGGGGTGATCATCACCGCGCAGGCGTTTCAGGCGACGCCGAAAGAACACGCGCCGGCAGTCGCCATCGGGCTGTTTCCTGCGATCGCCGCCTGGGGTTCGACTGTCGTCGAGGGGGCCTTCCGTGTGTCCGGCGGGCTCACAATTCAAGAGGCACTGTCGCAGACCGACCGGGGACACGGCTTGGTCGGCTCCGACACGCTGGTGAACGGGTTTCTGCTGCACGGGTTGATCGCGATTGAGCGCGGATACATCTTTACATGCATGATTCTCGCGGCGATTGCCGCGTTCCTCGTCGATCGCCGTTTCTTTCGCGCTGGAACCTGGTCGCTGGTCGGGGCCGCGTTCACGGCGCTGGGGCTGATGCATGCCTTTCAGGTTGCGGAGAACAACATTGATTACCAGTTCAACATCGACAAAATGGCTGAATTGGTTGGTGTTGCGATCCGCACCGGTCCTGATGTGTCGGCGCCCGAACCCTTGATTTATCGGGCCTTTTCGCTGGCGCTGGGATATCTGCTGATGTCGGCCGCGTTTTTCGCGTTCGGGGTGTATACGGCCCGGCGCCCGCAGAGGGACGTTGCCGGGCATTGAGCCGGTCGAGTACGCGCCGGGTGGCAGGCTCCGATTTCCGGGAATCCCCGCTGACGAAGATTTCTTTTGAGAAAAGAGAAATATTCGCAAAAAAGTCGCTGAGCGCTATTGACCGCGCGCGGCACTTTAAGCTACTACGCCGCCCTTCCACACTCTCTCCATTCACAATTCCAGTGTCGGTCTCTGTCGTCGCGTCTCGGCGACGGCAGGCGACGGCGTCGTCACGTTCCGGCTCTCATCACCGTTTGCCGCACGCGGCATTTTCACGCCTCCCCACCGCCTTTCGAAGTTCAAAACGAGGAAACAGAATGTCCCGGTTGACTGCACGGACAAAGCCGTATTCGGAGTCTGGAAACCACTCTCACAGTCCGCAGGAGAACGCGACCTGGCGCCGGGTCATGGGCTGGGTCGCCCGGACGGTCCTGTTGACCGTGCTGTGGCTGCCGGTCAAGCCGGGCACCGCCGGGGAGATCGGCACGGACGGCGCCGGGAAAGATTCAGTCGCCTCCGCGCCGGCGTCGGCCCGGCAGTTCTACAGCGCAGGCCGCGAGCTGTACTGGCAGGAACGGTATCCGGAAGCGGTGAAAGCGTTCGAATCGGCCGCGGCGCTGGAAGCCGATCTTCCCGCGTCGGAGCGGGCCCGCCTGCACGATTACCTGGGCCGGGCCCGGGCGAAAGCCGGAGCTGCAGCCCCCGCCGCCGACGTGGTGGCCCGCGGCCAGTCGGCCGGGCAGGACCCCGAGACTGCCGCGCCGCGCGATCCGCGAAGCACTTCCGACTCGGCTGCCAGGAAAATGCTGCGTGAGGCCCGGCAGAAATTCAACGCCGGCCAGATCGCCGATGCGGAAAAGCTGGCTCAGAACTGCAAAACTCTCCCCGTTCGCTGGAAGATGTTTGAAGACAATCCTGAAAGGCTGCTGGAGGAGATCAAGGAATGCCGCCGGCAGGATGCCGCCTGGAAGAACGACGGCGCCTCCGACAAGGTCAGACTGGCTCGGTCGAACTACCTCCTCGCTCGGGCGCGCCAGGTGCTCGAGGAAGGGGACGCGGTTTCCGCCGACCGGCTGGTGCGTGAAGCGGAATCGATCAAGGTCAAACGTGGAATGCGGGACCTGAAGCCTGAAGATCTGCGCCGGCAACTGGTTCGCAAGGCGGGGGGGAACCGGAAACCGTCGGCGGTGATTACGGCGGAAGGTGTTCAGGCGGCGGACAAGCGGGGCGGCGAGATCCGGCAGGCGGAAGCGGTGCAGGCGGGGGGAGCGAAGCCGCGCGACATCCGGCAGGTGATGGCCGAGGACGAACCGTCCCTCGATCTGGCGGAGGAGAGCACGACGGGGGCGGCCGGGAAGGACTCGCGGTCGGGGTCGGGGGGGGCGGGGGACCGCGCCAAAGCGCAGGAGCTGTTGCAGCAGGCGCAGGCGCTGCTCGAAGGCGGGCGGACGGAAGAAGCCCGTGCGAAAGTCCACGAGGCGCAGAAGCTGGATGTGGCTTACGACGACGTGCTGGCGGTGACCCCCGAGTATCTGCTGGCCCTGATCGAGCGGTCCGAGCGCGACGGGATTCTGGCCAAGACCGGCAATCCCGGCCAGAAGTCGTCGCGGCCGGCGGCGGTCGCGCGGCCGGGCGGCGGGGGGCAGGTGGCGGCGGCCCGCCAGGAAGCCCAGACGCTGACGGAACAGGCCCAGGCCGATCTGGAGGCCGGGCGGCTGAAAGAGGCCAAAGCCAAGGCGGCCAGGGCCAAAGACATCGACGTGGCCTACGACCTGCTGGATAAAACCCCGGAAGACGTGCTGGACAAGGCCGCGCAGGCGGAAGACAAGCGGTACCTGGCCAAACGCGGTTCGCGGCCGGCCGGGGGGCCGGGGGCGGACGAGGCGTCCCCGGCGGGTTCCGAAGAGATCGCCCGCACGGAAGGGGCCGACCACGAGATCGAAGACCCGGCGGTGATCAGCCCCAGCGGGCTGACGGCGCTGGATTACTATCAGCGGGGAAAGCAGGCCATCAAGACCGGGAATTCGGAGCTGGCCACGCGCTATTATCTGCAGGCCTTCCAGTCGGGGGAAAAGCTCGACAACCGCAAGATGCAGGAGATCCAGGAGTACCTGGCGGTGCATCGCGGGAAGGGGAAGAAGATCCAGCTTCTGGGGACGCGGCAGGTGCCGGAGAGCGAAGTGGGAACGGCGGCCGGCGAGGAGTTCCCGCGGCGGATCGACCAGGTCGACGAGCAGCGGCAGATCACCCTGGACAAGCTGCGGACGGAGGTCCGCAACGCCGAGTTCCGGGCGGAACGGCTGGCGGCGACCAATCCCGAGGCGGCCCTGGAGATGATCGACAAGGCGCAGAGCAGCGTGGAGCGGTCGGGCCTGGCGCCGCCGATCACCGGGCAGCTTCTGAAATCGCTGGCCAAGTCGCGGGAGAGCATCGAGTACAACCGCAAGATCAACGAACCCCGCCTTGCCCAGGACAAACGCAACCGGGAGGTCCGCGAGACGATCAAGCGTGAAGAGCAGGTCAAGCTGCGGATCGAGCAGGACTATGCCGAGAAGGTCGAGAAGTACAACGAGCTCCTGAAGGAGAAGCGGTTCGACGAGGCGATCGTGCTGGCCAAGGAGGCCCGGCTGCTGCAGCCCGAGAACCCCATGAGCGAGCTGATGGTGCTCAAGGCCAAGTACGCCAGGCAGGAAGACTTCAACAAGAACATGCGCGAGAAGAAGGCCGACATGTTCACCCGGCAGCTCAACGACGTCGACGAGGCGATCACGGGCTACGTGGCCGACATCGAATACCCGGAACTGAAGAAGTGGCAGGCCCTGACGGACCGGCGGCGGAAATACAAGCGGGCCGGGAACCGCCTCCCCACGCCCGAAGAGCAGAAGATCGAGCGCAGCCTGTCGCGCGACGTGTCGCTGCACTTCGACAACGCGCCGCTGTCGGAAGTCATCAAGCGGCTGGCCAGCCTGGCGGAAGTGAACATCGTCCTCGATTCGGCCGGGCTGGAAGACGAAGGGGTGACCACCAACAGCGGGGTGTCGATCAACATCGACGGGATCCGGCTGAAGAGCGCCCTGAACCTGCTGCTGGAGCCGCTGCGGCTGGGGTATACGGTCAAGGATGACGTGCTGAAGATCACCAGCCGCATGAAGCAGCAGGGAGAACTGACCACCGTCAACTACTCCGTCGCCGACCTGGTGCTTCCCATCCAGAACTTCGGTCCTCCGGAGGGAAGCCAGGGGCTCAAGAGCAGCGGGTTCAACACCGGCCTGCAGGCCCTGTACCCCGCTTCCAACCCCGGGCAGATGAACGTCGCTTCCACGGGGGGGATGCAGCGCCCGGCCGGACAGGCCTTCGCCCAGGTCGATGACCGCGACGGGTCCCGCCGCTCGAATGCCGGCGGCGGGCTCGGCGGCGGACCGGAGGGCCCGGGGCTGCACGGCGGGGGGGTGCTGGCCGACTTCAACTCGCTGATCAATCTCATCACCACCACCATCCAGCCCGATTCATGGGAGGAGCTGAGCGGCCCCGGTTCGGTCATGCCGTACCGCACCACCCTCAGCCTGGTGATCCGCCAGACGCAGGCGGTCCACGACGAGATCGCCGATCTGCTGGGGCAGCTCCGCCGTCTGCAGGATCTGCAGGTGACGGTCGAATGCCGCTTCATCACGGTCAGCGACAACTTCTTCGAACGCATCGGGATCGATTTCAACTTCAACCTCCCCACCAACATCAGCAACGGGCTGACGAACACGTTCGGCCATCCGCTGCCTCCGTTCGGCGACGGCCAGGTGTTCCCCACCACCACCACCGGGACGACGACTTCGGGAACGACCACCGCCGGAACGACCACCGCTGGAACGACCACCGCCGGGACAACCGGCACCGGGACAACCGGCACCGGCTCATTCAGCCCCGGTCCGGTGCTCGATACCACCAACTACCAGCACTGGCCGCGCTACGGAGCCATCGCCGGCCTCAATACCGATAAAACTTTCACCGGCGACCTGAACATCCCCTTCCGGCAGGGCTCGTTCACGGCCGGGGTCCCCAAGTTCGGCGGTTTCGATCCCAACGTGGGTCTGAACGTGGGGTTTGCCATTCTCAGCGACATCGAGACCTTCTTCCTGATCAACGCCTCGCAGGGGGACACACGGA
>JBLMWR010000077.1:0-3570 GCA_050257335.1 Deltaproteobacteria bacterium
TGTCAAAGATAAAAGTCAGGTTGTAGCCACGCTCGCCAGAGCGTGGGAAAGCATCGAATACAGACTCATCCCCCACGCTCTGGCGAGCGTGGCTACCCGAAAATCAAGGTTTGACAAAGCATTAGGATTTGGGAGGGGGGAGTTCGCGGGACAGAGTGCGGAATGCAGAGTTCGGAGTGCGAAAAGGAGAAGGCACCGGTTTTTGTTTAGCAGCGAGGCGCAGCCGAGTTTGTGTCACCGGACGGGCGGCCGTCGCATGGATGCTCGCTCGGGAGGGCGAGGGGACGGCGGAAGATGGAGGCGAGAATGAAACGGCGCGCATCTTCGAGACGGCGTCAGCATCTTCGGGCGATTCTTCGGGAATTTGTCGAAGGTGCTGAACTCGGCAAATCAGCATCTTCGGGATGAAGATCAGCATCTTCGACAGATTCTCGAGGGTTTTGCGTAAATGGTCACCAGGTGCGGGGCGCGACGCAGGCCAGTGAAACAAGCGGGAACCGCGGGGTCGCGCCGCCGGCGCGGTCAGGAGGCGGCAATCATGGAAGAATCGCACGTTGGTCGAGCGGCGGCCCCGGTCGCTACGGCGAAGCGTTGCGTGCGGGTCGGTCGGGCGCGGAGAGTCGAGCGACGTCCGGTCACGGAGTGACCGGGCTGCTACTCGGCAGCGCGCCGGGCGACTTCCGAGCGGTGTAATTCCCAATGGTCGAGGGCGCCGAGTTTCAGAGGGGCGATCTCGATGACCACCTTGCGGATCGTTCCGGTAAATGCGTTGTCTCGCTCTTTGTAGTCGTCCGTCACGGGAGTTTCGCCGTCCATACCGACGTCCGCCCCTTCATCTGCCGAAAAAAAATTGGCCTGCGTGCGCTCGATTTTTCCTTCAGCGGCTTTCTCGCCGTTGGCGAAGATCGTGCCGGCGCCTCCTTTGCCCACGCCGCCCCCGTCGTAGGCGAACTCGTAGCGGATGGTCGCTTTACCGGCCGGGAGCGCTTTGGACGAAGCGATTCGATAGGCCTTCAGACCGAGGAAGTTGTAGGTGTAGGCCGGTTTGCCGTCCTTCAGATACAGGCTCCAGCCGCCGAAGCGTCCGGCCTGGGCCACGATGACGCCGCTCGCGCCCCCTTCGGGAATCTGCACGTCGGCGGTGATGGAATGCGACCGGTTTTTGATGCTGATGAAGACGTTCTCCGACATGCCGGTCATTCCTTCGTGGAGCGTCAGCGACGTGCGGCCGCGCATCAGGTCGGGACGACCGGCGAGGACGGCGTTGACCCGCTCGGCGCCGCGATCGTCGATGGGGAGGACCTGGTTCCGCGCGGCTTCCTGAAGGAACAGCTCCTGCAGTCCCTTGAGCTTCCCGGGGTTCTTCGTGGCCAGGTCGTTCGCCGAGCTGAAGTCGGCCTGCACGTTGTACAGCTCCCACTTGTCTTCGAGAAGCGGCCGGCGCGGCGTATATTCCCAGGCGGCACGGTGGACGGTGTGGGCCAGCCAGCCGTCGTGGTAGATGCCGCGATTGCCGAAGATTTCGAAGTACTGGGTCTTGCGCCGGTCCCCGGCATTGGGATCGTCGAAGGTGTAGACCATGCTGACTCCCTGTATGGGAGTCTGGGGAGTGCCGTTGACGAGTTTGGGCTCGGGGAGGCCGGCGGCGTCAAGAACCGTCGGGGCGATGTCGATGACGTGATGCCACTGCGAGCGGATTTCGCCTTTGGCCGCGATCCTCTTCGGCCAGTGGATGACCATGCCGTTGCGGCAGCCGCCGTAGGTGCCGGCGACCTGCTTCGTCCAGGAGAAGGGCGTATCGCCGGCGACAGCCCAGCCGGCGGCGTAGTGGCCATAAGAGTTCGGACCTCCCAGGTCGTCCAGATGCTCGAGGATCTCTGCGACCGACTCCGGCACGCCGTTGAAGTAGGTCATTTCGTTGAAGAGGCCGTTCATGGTCCCTTCGGCGCTGGCGCCGTTGTCCCCCACGATGTAGAACACGAGCGTGTTGTCCAACTGCCCCAGGTCTGCGATGGCCTGGATGAGCCGACCCGCTTCGTGGTCGGTATATTCACCGAAGCCGGCGAAGATCTCCATCTGGCGGGCAAAGAGTTTCTTCTCGTCGGCGCTGAGCTTGTCCCAGTCCTTGATCGCCGCGGGCTTGGGGGCGAGCTTCGTATCGGGCGGCACGACGCCCAGCTTCTTCTGGCGGGCCAGCGTCTCGTCCCGCAGCCGGTCCCATCCCTGGTCGAACTTCCCCTTGTACCTGGCAATCCACTCTTTCGGCACATGGTGCGGCGCGTGCGTGGCCCCCGGTGCGAAATAGATGAAGAACGGCTTGTCGGGCGTGAGCGATTTCTGGAAGGCGGCCCACTTGATCGCCTGGTTGGCGAGATCGGTCATCAGGTGGTATTTCGGATCGTGGGGAAGTTCGATTCTAGCCAGGCCGTCGTAAAGGGCGGGGGACCACTGGTTCGCCTCGCCGCCGATGAAACCGTAAAACTTGTCGAAGCCGGAACGGGTCGGCCAGCGGTCGGTCGGACCGGAGGGGCTCACCTCCCAGGCGGCGGTCTCGTGCGATTTACCGAAGGCAGCCGTGCTGTAGCCGTTGAGCCGCAGCATTTCGGCCAGCGGCGCGACGCTGTTGGGGCGCTGCCCGGTCTGGCCGGGGAACGCAGTGGCGGTTTCGGTAATCGAACCCATGTTGCAGACGTGATGGTTGCGGCCGGTCAGGAGGGCCGCCCGCGTCGGCGAACAGAGCGCCGTCGTGTGGAACTGGTTGTACTTCAGCCCGCCTTTCGCCAGGCGTTCGACCGTCGGCATGTGAATCGGCCCCCCGAACGCGCTCGACTGGCCGAATCCCATGTCGTCGATCAGGATGATGAGCACGTTGGGCGCGCCCGGAGGCGCTGTGACCTCGAACCGCGGCGGGGCCTTGGCGTTGCGGACGTCGAGTTCGGTAATCGGGGTGAGCTTCGGCTCGGGAATTGGCAGAATAGTACGGTCCAGCTTCCCGGAAGCGGGACGTTTTTCCTGCGCCTCGAGAATTGCGGGGGCGTGTCTGCCCGCGGCGGGACCAACGAGGAGACAGGCGAATCCGGGCACGATGAACAGAAGAGATTGCGGACGCATGGAGAGGGGCTCCGTCGGCAGTGTCGGAGGGGCGCGGCAGACGACGTGCGAGATCATTGTCGGTCGACCTCGCGGAGATTGTACCGCGGTGCCGCCACTTTTACAGCACTGTGCCGGTCCAGCCTCGGCCACACCGTGACAGGCCGCGGCACTGCAAACTGGATTTGCGCTGGTGGTAAGCTAAACTTAGGCGTAACACCGGCAGGTGGCAGACGTCGTCTGCCATTCCGGCCGTAACCCTCGCGCGAGGCCCCCGTGCCGCCCATCAACCACGAAGAGTCGCCCACTCGGCCGGAACCGGGCCGCGCGCCGGACGTGCCCGACGTCGATCATTATCCGACGGTGATCTCGAATACCGGCGAAACGGAGGCGAACCAGGCAGCGGCGCCCGCGGCGGACAGCGACGAAATCACATTCTGGATCGGCCGCCGCCTGGCGCGGTACGAGGTGACGAGGCTC
>JBLMWR010000078.1:0-4577 GCA_050257335.1 Deltaproteobacteria bacterium
GGCGTCGTTAGGGGCCTGCTCCGGATGCGGCGAATCAAGCTCCAACCGGACCCCCACCTACCCGGTTGTCGGAGCAGTGCTCGTGGATGGCCAGCCGGTCGAGATGTTGGCCGTGCGCTGCGTCCGGCTCTCGGAAGCCGACAAAGAACACCCGACCGAATCTCAGTGCTTCACCGCCGCCGACGGGACATTCGAGATTTCAACCTACGAGGCGGGCGACGGGGTTCCCGAGGGGGAGTACGTGCTGACGTTTCAATGGGGAGAATGGAACTTGTTCTCGCGCACGTACGACGGGGATAAATTAGACGGCCGGTACAGCGATCCCGCCAAATCGGCCACGAAGTTCGAGGTCGTTGCCGGAGAACCCACCGATCTCGGGACCATCGAGCTCACGACGAAGTGACGGCCCGCATCGCGAATCGTCGTGCGCTCTGGCTGCCTGCTCCCGCGGTTCCTCGCCGATTGCGTCGACCTGCATCGGCAAACTTTTGGATTCGCTTTTTCACACTCTTCCGCCTGACGAGGATCAACATGGCGCCTTCCATTCGTGTTCGATGCCTGCCCGCTTTCTGTTTCCTGATCCTGCTGGCGTGGGCCGTTGCCGTCCGCGCCGATGAAGAGCCCGGCACCACGGCGATTCCCCCGGGCTTGGCGAATTACGTCAGCCGCCCCGAGCCGAAGTTCCGCTGGGAACTGCGCGACAAAAAGACGGTGGCCGGCACGACGGTCTATACGCTGCATGTCACATCTCAGGAATGGCAGTCGATCGTCTGGGAGCACGACTTGCAGGTCTTCCAGCCGGGCGACGTTGCTCCCGCGGCGACGATGCTCCTCTGGAACCAGGGGGGCAAGGCGGGCGACCGCAGCGTCGGGCTCGGGCTCGATCTCGCGCAGCGGGTCAAAGCCCCCGTGGCGCTTCTGGGCGGGATTCCCAACCAGCCCCTCCTGGGCGGCAAGACCGAGGACACCCTGATCGCCGAGACTTATATCCGTTACCTCGAAACCAGAGACGAGACCTGGCCGCTCCTGTTTCCCATGGTCAAAAGCCTCGTCAAAGCGATGGACGCCCTCCAGGAATTCTCGAAGAACGAATGGAAACACCGGCTATCGGGGTTCGTGGTCTCCGGCGGATCCAAGCGGGGGTGGACGACGTGGCTGACGGCCGCCGCCGATCCCCGCGTCAAAGCCATCGTCCCGATGGTCATTGACACGCTCAACATGCGCGACCAGATGACCTGGCAGCTCAAGTCGTTCGGAAAATACAGCGACCAGATCCACGATTACACCGCACGGGGCCTGGTTCCCATGCCCGACACCCCCGAGGCGCGGAAGTTGTGGGCCATGGTCGATCCCTGGGTCTATCGCGACAAGCTCACCCTCCCCAAGCTGCTCATCAACGGCAACAACGACCAGTATTGGACGAGCGACGCCCTCAATCTTTACTGGAATGACCTGAAGGGGGACAAATGGGTGCTGTACGTCCCCAACGCGGGCCACGGCCTTGAACAGCAGTTCGCCGACGGCCAGCGCCCCAACCGCGATCGGGCCCTCAACGCCCTGGCCGCCTTCACCCGGCACATCATCAAGGACAACCCCGTTCCGAAATTGACGTGGAAGCACGACGACGCGGACGGGAAAGCGCGGCTGACGGTCGAGGCCCGGCCGCAGCCCCTGGCGGCCCGCCTGTGGGTGGCCCGCGCCCCCACCCGCGATTTCCGCCTGGCCCAGTTCCACGAGCAGCCGCTGCCGGTCGATTCGGAAAAGGGTGTCGGCGGCACGATCGTCGGCGAGGTCCCTTTACCGACGGAAGGGAATCTCTCCTTCTTCGCCGAGCTGGACTACGAAATCGACGGGCTCAAACACCAGCTTTCGACGCAACTGCGGATCGTCGAACCGGCGAAGTGACACCTTATTGAAGACGAGCGCGGACCGGCCACGCTCCCCGGAGCCGACGTCGCGGCGCAGAATTACAAACCCGGAGCGCAAGCCAGAGAGTGCGTCGTCACGTCCTCGCTTGCGCTTTGGATTGGTATTTGGAGAGGCTGTGAAAACATCCAGGCCGGCGCGAATCGTGCCGGTCAATCGCTTTCCGGCCGCGCGCGGCTGGCCCAGTGACCGGTCGGGTCGCTCCCCGAGACGACGACCCCCTTCTGGTTCCAGTCCATGTGCGCGCGGACTTCAGCGGCGCAGTACCGCAGCGTCAGCCCGCAGCGGCGGCGCTCGGAATTGTTGGCTTCCGAGCCATGCAGCAACAGGTCGCTGTGGATCGAGACCTCCCCCGCTTTCAGCACGTCGCACACCTCGCTGCCGTACTGCTCGACGTTGTCGATCGTCTGGTTGAGCACGTTGTGCTCGGACGAGTCGCTGGGGCGGTAGGTCAGATGGCCGAAGTGATGCGACCCGGCGATAAAGCGCATGCAGGCGTTTTCGACGTTCGCGTCGTCCACCGCCAGCCAGACGGTCACCGCCTTCGAGGGGGTCAGCGGCCAGTAGCTGGCGTCCTGGTGCCAGGCGACCGCCTTGCCGTCATGCGGCATCTTGCAGAAAAAATGCGACCCCCAGGCGACGACGTCGGCCCCCAGCAGGTCCTTCACAGGGGCCACGATCCGCCGGTCGGTGAGGATGTCGTACACCCGGCCATATTTCGCATGGGCGGTGCTGATCGAATAGCTGTCGCCCCCGCCGGCGATCACCCGCGCCAGCAGCCCGTCGATGTAATCGCGGATTTCGCCGATCTCGGCGTCGCTGAAAATGCGGATCCCTTTAATGTACCCGTCGCGATTGAAGGCGGCAATTTGCTCGCGCGACAACGTCCCGGGATTTTCGTTCACGACCGGATGAAACCGCAGGTCGCGTTCGATCGAGTCGAGCTCCTCCTGCCCGGGAATCATCTTGAAATCGGTCCTGGTATTCATGCTGTGGTCTTTCGTTGAACTTGTTGACGGCCTCTCGTAGAGTTCAGCCGCAGCCAAAAAAGAAGGGCACCGCAGATGACGCCGATAGACGCGGATGTGCCAGTTCGACTCGTTCCTGTTTATTCGCGCGGATCCGCGTCATCCGCGGCGGCTTCCCTTTATCTTCTCCCAAACGGCATATTTCGAAGCGCGATAAGGGCCCCATGGGTCGTCATAGATCAGCCTTCGGTTCGAGATCGAAGTACGTCGACTGCTCACCTTTTTGACGCCACGAACTCCGCGGTGATGGTCGTGCGGATTCCGCCGCGGGGGGTGAAGGCGGCGACGATCGTCATCCGCCGGGGCTGGCAGACGGCGACGAGGTCGTCGAGGATGCAGTTGGTGACGTGTTCGTAAAAGACGCCGTAATTGCGAAACCGCTGCAGATACATCTTGAGCGACTTCAGCTCGATGCACAGCCGGTCCGGGACGTAGACAATGGTCAGCTCTCCGAAATCGGGCTGTCCCGTTTTGGGACAGACCGAGGTGAATTCGGGGCAGACCGTTTCGATCGTATAATCGCGGTCGGGAAACTGGTTTTCGAACGTTTCGAGCTCGTCGCGGAAGTTGTCGCTCATCATTTCATCATAGTGGGCGACTGGTGAAGAAAAAAGCGGACGAATGCCACGTTACGCAATGCGGCGCAGCCGCCGAATCTCCCCCCCCTTGCCAAGGGGAGAGAAGCCGTTCGCCCATTCGCGCGATTGCTCTTCTTCTTTTTTGTCCTCCTGGTCGGTCTGCGCTCCGGTGCCCGGCAAACCGCTCGGCGCCGCCCCCCCAGCGTCCTGAAGGGGGGACCACGCCGTTCGGTCGCCGAGTAACGCCCATCGGGAAAAACCTGACCCGCCGGCCGTAAAATTCGAAATCGCCGCGAAAAAGTTTGCATTTCGCGCCGGGACAACCGTAGACTCAGGCAGACATTTCGTTTCCGCCCGCCGCGCCGGCGAATCCGGCCGGCCGGTCGTGGTGCGGGTCACAAGCTCTCTGCACAATGTTCCACTGACGGGAGACGCACCCATGACGACGCTCAGCGAAATCCTGCGGGAAAAGGCCGGCCAGCCGCTCTACGGCATCGAACAGGAGGCCACCGTTCTGGAAGCGGTGCAGATGATGAACGAGCGCTCGATCGGCGCGCTGATCGTCCGTCACCAGGGGAATATGGTGGGGATTTTCACCGAGCGCGACGTGCTGCGGCGCGTGGTGGGGAGGCAGCTCGACCCGGCCGGCGTCTGCGTCGCCGACGTCATGACGACGCGCGTCATCTGCTGCACACCGGCGACTTCGTTCGAAGAGGCCCGCGAGCTGATGAAGACCCGCCGCATCCGCCACCTGCCGATTCTCGACGCCGAAGGGGAAGTCGTGGGGGTCGTCTCGATCGGCGACCTGAACGCGCACCTGACCACGCACCACGAAGTCACGATCCACTACCTGCACGAATACCTCCACGGCCGCGTATAGCCGCGCTGATGGAACCAGGCCCGTCCGTCGTCGGCCGGAACTAAAGTCAAAGGACGACGAAATTGTCACGCAAAGGCGCAAAGACGCAAAGGATGGAAGACCTGGTGGGTCCTTCTGAAGTCGGCGGTCCGTCAAAGACTGCGGGCGAATCAAATTCTTTGCGCC
>JBLMWR010000079.1:0-6534 GCA_050257335.1 Deltaproteobacteria bacterium
GATACCCCGCCAGGATGCTTCCCAACCCCACCCCCAGTCCCACGACGGCGAACAAGAGCGCCACCCGCAACTCCGATTCCTGAGCGGCCTTTTCCAGCCAGGCCGGCAGGACGCGGGCGAGCAACCGGTCGAGCGACGAAGAGACGTGCTCCGCCTGCTCTCCATCCTCGAGCTGCGCCTGGGTAATCTGCGCGGCGCGCCACTCCTTGTTGAGTTCTCCCTGGTAGAGCAGCGTCTGCCGCAGGAAGAGCGTCATGAAAACGCAAAAGGCGATGCCGGTCACCGACAGCGTCAGGGGCCTGGAGCGCCACAGAATGTTGAGATTCCGCTTCAGGGGCGTCCACCAGTTCCAGGAGAGTTTGCGATCCGGGGCGGCGGCGGGAATCGGGCGCATGAGAAACGCCGTCGCCGTTCCCAGCAGGGCCAGCCCCAGCAGCAAAACGCCGATCTGCCACTCCCGCCCGAGGGAGAGATTCCCCCCGGCGAACTCTCCCTTGAGCAGCGAATACAGAACGCCTCCTGCCGACGTCCCCAGTATCTGGGCCGTAAAGCTCGTCCCCTCGAGAATGCCGTTGCCCCGCGAGAGAATCGACGGGTGCAGGATTTCGGGCATGGCCCCCAGTTTGGCGGGGACGAAGAACGTGCTGTGCATCCCCATCAGGAACACGGTCGATATGACGAAAATCGAGCTCCAGATCGCCAGCGTCGGCAAGCTGGGGGAATCGCGAGCCACGAAATGCGGCAGGCTGAGACCCAGCAGCGCCAGCCCCATCATGAACACTTCCGCCACCTTCCAGAACACAATCACCGACCGCTTGCTGAACTTGTCGCCGAGAGTTCCGGCATAGGAGGAGAAGAGCAAAAACGGCGTGATGAAACAGGCCGTGACGATGGCGATGACTTTCTTGTCATCGATCGACCTGAGCTGCACGAACCGGACCAGCATGTCGACGGAGTAAAACACGGCCACCATGTGGATGGCCTGGTCGTTGAACGTCGCCGTGAACTGCGCCAGCAGCAGGCCGATAAACGTCCGCGAATTAAGCGTTTCGGAAAGGTGCGATTTCATGGCATGGGCTGAGAACGAAGGTTATAGCGAATGTCGCGCCACAGGCGTAGGTCCGAAAGCGTGGAATGTCGGCGATGCGTGCATCCGCTTAACGGATGCACCCCACGGGCTGAGCCGTACCGGCTTTCTGTTTGCGTTTCAAATAATGGACTGGTAGACTGCTCGGGTCGCGGGAAATGCCGTTCGGCACGGACCGCGGGGAAGTGCGGGTGTCGGTTGCGCGCCTCGTTCACAGGCGCCCAGGGTATTCCGGTAGACGCTGCATCAGGTCAGCGTGGTTTCATGATCAGGGGACGTTCGATATGCCACAAGGCACCATCAAGAAACTCGTGAAGGACCGCGGGTTTGGGTTCATTTCCACCAATTCCGGGAAAGGTGACGTGTTCTTTCACGTATCGGCCGTCGCCGACGGAGCGTTCGATGCCCTGCAGGAAGGGCAGAACGTCGAGTTCGAAATCGTCGAAGATGGGGGGCGCGGTAAAGGCCCCCGTGCCGGAAACGTCCGCCCGGCCTGACGGTTCTCACTCACTCTTTTCGCGAAATCCCTGCAAACCCCGGTCGATTCCGATCGGGGTTCTGTTTTTTTGCATCTTGCCGAATCGTAACGGCCCCCCGTAGAATATCCGTTCACGCGCATGCTCGCTTCCGGTCCTTCACGCCTGCCGAGGAGAGTTCGCCATGCGCCGCGCGTCGCTTGCCGGTCCCGCGTTTACGCTGATCGAGCTTCTCGTGGTCATCGCCGTCATCTCCGTCCTGATGGCCCTGCTCCTGCCCGCCGTGCAGCAGGCGCGCGAAACGGCCCGGCAAGCCTCCTGCCGGAACAATCTCAGGCAGATGGGCCTGGCGCTGATGAACTATGAAGGTTCCCAACGCGTGTTTCCCTCCAGCAGCACCAGCCGGATCGACCTGGGCGTGTGGAGCTCCTTCCCGACGAACTGCCATCTGCACAGTTGGGCCACCATGCTCCTGCCGAATCTCGATCTGGGGACCCTCTACAACCAGATCAACTTCAACGTCTCGGCTCTCGATCCGGCGAACGTCGTCCCGGCCTCGTTCGTCCTTCCGGTTTATCGCTGCCCTTCGTACACGGGGCCCCGTTTCAGCCAGTCTCCTCTGTACGGGCGGCTTTCGACGGCGTATGCGCTGCGGAACTACGCCGTCATGGGGGCCACTTCGGTGGGGAACCTCTACCTGCAGCCCGACGGGGTCTTTTATGCGCTGTCGTCCACAAAGATCGCCGAAGTGAGCGACGGCCTTTCCAACACGATCTTCATCGTTGAAACGCGCGAGCCCGGGGCCGCCGTGTGGATTGATGGAGGGACCTCGGCGCTCGCTTCCCGGCGCTATCTCGACAGCAATCCCCCCAGTTATGCCGGCCCCGAAAACTCGCTCAACTTTCAACCCTACTACTCCGCAAACGGCAACGGCATCGACGCGCTCTTTGGTCCATCGAGCATGCACCTGGGGGGCATCAACCATCTTTTCGGCGACGGGTCGGTGCAGAATATTTCGCCGAACATCAACGCCCGGGTATATGACGCGCTCGTGACGCGCTCCGGGGGAGAGGCAACTAACGGACGGTATTGAATTCTGCGCCTGCGCAGGCAGCAACCCCAGGTCCGCGGGCGGGCACCGCCGCGACGAGCGGTGGTCCCCGTGGGTACCGCAATGTTGCCGGTTGCACCCCACCGAATGCAACGTACATTTGTTTAGCCGAGAATCGAGCGAACCTGATCGGTCAAAAAGGCCTCCTGTCAGATCTCGACTTGGCTGCTTCGTTGTCTTTTTCGTTGCGCCTGGATTCGGATTTCATCACAGCGCTGCCGTAACTTGCATGCACGAATACTGTTGCAGAAACGCGCGCGACGGTCTTCTCACACAGCGATCACTTTGCTAGTATCCCGCCCCCTCACTCACATACTCACTCCCGTGACTGACATTCCCAGCCTCGCGCGCATTCCATGAAGATTGCATCGCCTCATCTCTCCAGGAAGGAGAGTGAGGATGTTCTCGTGGAGGCCGACAGCCGGTCTCCGCGCCTACAGCCTGTCCCGTCCATCCCGCCCCCTGCGACGTGCCATCGTTCCCGGCGCCGATCGCTTCGCAAGAACCTGCGCAACAGCGTCTCGGACGGGGCGGCCTTCAGCGTGATGGTGGGGATCGGCGAGACGTATTTTCCGGCGTTCGTTTTAGCGCTGGGCATGGGGGAGATCGCCGCCGGACTCATCGCCTCGGTTCCCCTGCTGCTGGGCGCGGTTCTGCAAATGGTTTCTCCGGCCGCCGTCGTCCGGCTCGGGTCGAACCGGCGGTGGGTCGTGGCCTGCGTCGCGATTCAGGCGGTCAGCTTCGTTCCCCTCGTCGCCGCCGCGCTCTGGGGGCAGATGCCCGCCGTGGGCGTCTTCGCCACGGTGTCGCTGTACTGGGCGGGGGGACTGGGGGCCGGCCCGGCGTGGAACACGTGGATGGAAACCGTCGTCCCCTTCCGCGTCCGCGCCCCGTTCTTCGCCATGCGCACCCGCCTGGGTCAGGCGGGAACGCTCCTGGGATTTCTCGTGGGCGGCGCCGCGCTGCAATATGGCAAGCATTCCGACCATGTCCTCGCGGCCTTCGCGGTGATTTTCACCGTTGCCGCCCTGTGTCGTTCGCTTTCGGCCCGGTTCCTCTCGCGGCAGACCGAAACGACCGCCGTGCACAACGCCCAGCGGATCGTCACCTTCCGCGAGTTGCTGGGGCGGATCAGGGCCGGTTCCAGCGAACGGATGCTGCTTTATTTTCTGGCGGTGCAGGTCGCGGTGCAGATTTCGGGGCCGTACTTTTCACCGTTCATGCTGGGACAGCTCAAGATCTCGTATCTCGCCTACGTGGGATTGCTGGCCACGTCTTTCATCGCGAAAATCATGATGCTCCCTGCGTGCGGAAGATTCGCGACTCGCTTCGGGGTCCGCAGGCTGCTCTGGGTCGGCGGAATCGGCATCATGCCGGTCTCGGGGCTGTGGCTGTACGCCCATGCGTTCTGGCAACTGGTGCTGATCCAGTTCGTCGCCGGCGCCGTCTGGGCGGCCTACGAGCTGGCGATGTTCCTGATGTTCTTCGAGGCGGCCCGCCGCGACGAACGGACCAGCATCCTCACCGTCTTCAATCTGGCCAACGCCGTGGCTCTGGTGATCGGCGCCCTCATCGGCGGAGGCCTGCTCAAGTTGCTGGGGGGCTCGCAGGAAGCATATCTGGTGCTGTTCGCCGTTTCGTCCTTCGCCCGCGCCGCGACGCTGCTCTTTTTGAAACTCGCTTCACCCGAATCCAGGGTCGAGCCCCTGACGGTGGAGCCGCGCCTGCAGCCAGCGACGGTTCCCACGCCCGTCCCGGCAACCGTCGCCGCGCCGTCGAAGTAAGCCGCTGGTCGTACCGCCTGCAAGCGGTCTCGTCGGCGCGAGTCCGGAATGTGGAATGGCCCTATTCCGGCAGCGGCTGGCCTCTTGTCTCGGGCAGGAACGGCAGGACGAAGAGCCCCACGAGAAACACGGCACACATTGAGACGCCGGCGTAGCGGAGAGATTCTGGCTTCGAGGCGAAAATTCGGAGCAGCTCGGCTTGAATCAGCGGACCGGCCGCGGCAATGAACCGGCCTACGTTGTAACAGAAGCTGGTACCCGTCGACCGGAGATGCGTCGGGAACAGCTCCGGAAAATAAATCGCATATCCGGCGAACAGCGAAAGCTGGCAAAAACCCATCACGGGGACCATCCAGAAAATCTGGCTGAACTCCGTCATGAAACCGAACACGGACGCCGTGCTGATAAAGGCGGCAATGAACGCCATCGTAAACGTCGGCTTCCGTCCGATCCGCTGGGCCACGGCTCCGAAGCCGAACATCCCGAAGAACGCACCGAGATTGATCATCATGGAGGTGATTCCTCCCCAGCGCGACAGGCGACCGCTGACCATCGGATCGACGCTCGCCTTGACAGCCGCGATTTCGGCCGGCAACGTCGCCCCCGCAGAACCTGCCAGCTCGAAGTCCCGGGCGGTCTCCAATTGGGAAACCCGGGCGGCATCGTTTTCAGCCTTTGCGACGGCGATCTGCTCGCCATAGACCTGCGTGACAATCGGATTCTTCTGCACATACCGCGTCAGATCCGGGGTGAAGAACCCCACTGCCCACAGTCCGATGACTCCGGAGCACGCCAGGACCAACCCCAGCAATGCGTGTTTCTTCCACCGCGGGTCGCGAAACAGTTCGGCATACGAACCCAGTTGCTTCGCGACCGCCCCTTCGTGCGACACCTTCTGCCATTGCTCGGGCTCCTTCAGCCGGCGACGAATCACCAGCGCCAGGAGCGCGGGAACGGCGCCAACGACGAACATCCATCGCCAGGGACTCGACATCAGCCCCTTCTCTTCCGCGATCCCGAACCCGATATTGATCAGCGCCGCGCTCACGTTGCCGAAGGCCGAAAGCGCCTGCAGCAGGGCCAGCGTGTACGGGCGGGCGCGGGCCGGCATGACTTCGGCCACCAGCGCCACGCCGACTGCGAATTCGCCCCCAACCCCCAGTCCGGTCAGGAATCGATAAGCGGCGAAGTCCCAGAAACTTTTCGACAGGGCGCTTAGTCCGGTGCACAACGAATACATCAAAATCGTCATCATCATCGTCCTGGCCCGACCGATGCGGTCCCCCAAGACCCCGAAGATCAGCCCCCCCGAGGCCCAGCCCGCGAGAAAGATTGCCGTCGCGTAGTTGCCATAGATTTTGACCGATTCCTGAAACAATCTAGGATCATCGAGCTTCGGCAACAGGTCTTTCATCGCCGCCGGACGGGCCAGAATGAAAAGCTGCTGATCAAGGCAGTCGAACAGCCACCCCAGGGCGGCGACCACCAGCACGAACCAGTGATAGCCGTTCATTTCCCGATACCACGGTCCTGATGCCAGGCCGGGCTCAAGGGCACGCGGTACGTCGTCGAATCCGTGCATGCGGTACTCTCCGGGCGGGATTGTTTCGGGGCAGGCAGGGCTATTATGGATGAGGAACAGCCAGTACACCGGAAGACGTCTGTTTTATCAAGGGCTTGAGGGAATTCGCGGACACAGCGAACCATAACGTCTTGCCGCCTCAAATCCGCGAGCTCACAGCTTTTTGCTTGTGGTCTCAGGGTGACGAGCGGTTCACGACATGCAGATCAGAACCGGCGACGCCAGTCGGTCGCTTTCTTTGCGCGTCGATCGGTCGTGCGACTCACAAAGACGCATGCACCGGATCCCACCAGGATAAACCTGGCCGCTCGCTGGGCGAATCGGTTGTTTGTCAGCCCGGCGCCCATCGCGCAAAGTCAATTTCCCCGTTCAACGCCTCGACGCGCTCACGGTCAAGCCGGGCGGGAAGAAGTTGGCCGACGTTGTCGGCTGCCGCGGCAATCCCGTACGGAACGGCGTCGGGAACGTCATCCCCGCGGGACAGGCCCGCGGCG
>JBLMWR010000080.1:0-3127 GCA_050257335.1 Deltaproteobacteria bacterium
GAGCTGGATCTGTGCGAAAAGTTCGGCAACGGCACGCTGCGGGTGACGACCCGGCAGGGGTTCCAGTTGCACGGGGTCCTGCGCGAAAACCTCAAGGCCGCCATCCGGACCATCAACGACATCAAGCTCACGACGCTGGCCGCGTGCGGCGACGTCGAACGCAACGTCATGTGCTGCCCGGCCCCCTATCACAACAACCCCGTCCGCCGCGAGATGCAGGCGATGGCCGACCGCGTCGCCGAGCATCTCAAACCGCGCACGACAGCCTACTACGAAATCTGGCTCACCGACGAGGCCGGCGAAAAAACGAACGTTGCCGACTTTCAACCCGTCGAAGAGCCGATCTACGGCGCGGCGTACCTCCCCCGCAAGTTCAAGACGGCGTTCGCGCTCCCCGAAGACAACTGCATCGACATCTACACCAACGATCTGGGTTTTCTGGCGATCGTCGAGCACGACCGGATCGTCGGATACAACGCCCTCGTCGGCGGGAGCATGGGAGTCACGCCCAGTGCCAAGAAGACTTTCGTTGCCCTGGCCGAACCGATGGCGTTCGTCACTCCCGATCAGGTGCTGCCGGTCGCCGAGGCGATCGTCAAGGTCCAACGCGATTTCGGGAACCGCTCCGACCGCAAACTGGCGCGGCTCAAATATCTGATCGCCAACTGGGGAGTCGAGAAGTTCAAGGGGAAGGTCGAAGAGTACTGCGGCCACCCCCTGCCGGCCCCGAAACCGATCGACGTAACCGACGTCGACGACCATGTCGGCTGGCACGCGCAGGGGGACGGGAAGCTGTTTCTCGGGATCAACATCGAGAACGGACGGATCAAGGACGAAGACACGTTCCGGATGAAGTCCGGCCTGCGGGCGATCCTCACGAAATACGGGATGAACACACGCCTCACTCCGCTGCAGGGGGTAATCCTCTGCGACATCGATCCCAAAGATCAGGCCGACATCAACGCGATGCTGCGCGAATACGGCATCCCCGCGGCCGAAGACCTGACGCTCGTTCGCCGGTATTCGATCGCCTGCCCCGCCTGGCCCACGTGCGGCCTGGCGGTGACGGAATCGGAACGGGCCCTGCCGGGGATCCTCGACCAGATGGAAGCGGAACTCGCCCGCATCGGCCTGGCGGGAGAGCGCATTTCGGTCCACATGACCGGCTGTCCCAACGGTTGTGCCCGGCCGTACACACCCGACATCGGCCTGGTCGGAAAAGCGGCGGGTGAGAAGTACACCGTTTACCTGGGCGGCAACGCCGAGGGGACGCGGCTGGCGTACATCTTCAAAGACATGGTCCCCAAGGACGACATCGTTCCCCTCCTGGTCCCGGTCTTCGAACGCTTCCAGCGCGAACGGGTGAACGGCGAATCGTTCGGCGATTTCTGCCACCGCCTCGGCAAAGACGCCCTCGCCCCCGCCGCCGCCGAAGAGCCGGTGGAGAAGGTGTAGTCCGGTCACTCCGCGACCGGACGTGAGCAGGCGTTGCTCGCCGTTGCAGCCCGGAAACTGCGATTTGCAGTCGCTGGTGCTTCGCGGGTCACGGGGCCGAAAACCCGCTCGCACTCCGGTAAAAACGTGCACGCCGAGCCCGCCGGGGCATGGAGTGACCCGGCGACACGATATTTGATTGACCGACCCCGGAAATGCGGCGTATGATAGTCTTAACGACGGTTGCGCGATTCACCGCACTTCTGTTCAGTATATGCTTGGACTTCTCACGACGGCGCGATGGCTTCGGCGGTCTGCCACAGGGCTGACGAGCCGGGTGCTGCGCTTCGTGCTGATGTTGTCGCTCTGGCACGCGCCGATTCCGTGGGTGCATGCCCATCAGATCGAGGGGCCGCAGGTCGAGCACTTGCAGCTTCTGTCGCAGCACGTCGCCGAGTTTCATGCCCGGGAGCTGAGCCAGGGAGAGGAGACGCTCGACTGGCACGTGCACCTCGTTCTGCCGTGGTGCCTCGTCCATCATTTCCCCTGTCCGGATAAAGAGCAGCGCGACCCGGGTTCCGACGACTACTTCGGCGGCGCCCGGTTGAATGTCGCCGGGATGAACTCGGCCAAAATGATCGGCCAGCCGACGGCGCGCGGGTTTCTTGCCAGGACTCCGGCGTCGGACCACCCCGCCGTGCTCGCCGATGTGATTGGCGCCCGTGCGGCGCTCTCTGCACTGGGCCGGGGCACGCACTTCTTCGAGACCTACGGGCGCCCGCACTCGGTGCGCGACCTCGTGGGCGTCCGAATTTGCTGAGTCGCGGCTTTTTCTCTGCGCGGGTACGGGAGTGATCCTGCGCGCACCCGCAGCGGTGTCCGCCATGGATTCGGCTCCTGACGCGGGATGCAGGACGGGCAGGGCCGACGGACAGGAATTCAGAGGAACGGTGTGGCCGGGGAGAGGCCGACGGGAAGCCCCGGTGAGCGTCGCGGGGAGAACGCCATGAAAAAACGAATGTTGAACTGGGCTTTCGCCGCCATCGTGGGCGCCGCGCTCCTTGGCGCCGGCTTC
Source organism: Deltaproteobacteria bacterium (assembly GCA_050257335.1). GTDB lineage: Bacteria > Planctomycetota > Planctomycetia > Planctomycetales > Planctomycetaceae > JACQFH01. Next base: position 2,510 of record JBLMWR010000080.1, read on the forward strand.
GTCTGGAGACCGCAGTGGCTCAGGGGGAAGCCCTCCGATGCGACCGCCGGCAGAGCCGCTCCAGCGTCGGAAGAGCCCCCCGTCGAAGTCGTGCTGTCGCCTGAAAAATTCAGGAATGCCGGGATCACTTCGGTCTCGGTGGCCAGGCGGCAGGTGCAGGAGGAACGCACCGTTCCCGGGCAGATCCGATACCGAAGCATCCGCCGGGTCGAGCTCAAGGCCCCGGTCGACGCGGTCGTCGAAAAAGTGCGCGTCAAGCCGGGAGACGAAGTGAAACAGGGAACGCGCCTGGCGGATCTGATCAGTCCCGACGTGGGACTGGCACGGGCCGAGGTCGAAAAGAGCGAGTCCGAGCTGCGCCTGGCCAACCAGGCCCTGGAATGGGCCGAAGAGATTACGCGCAACCTCAACGAGTTGGTGCTGTTCCTGCAGGACAAACCGGAGCGGGAAGAGGTCGAGAAAGAATTCGACGACAAGCTGCTGGGGACTCACCGCGAAGCGATCGTGTCGACGTATTCGAAGTACATCTTTGCGCAGCAGGCGTGGGAGAAAGCGGAGGCCGCCTTGAAGAAAGGGGCGATGACCGATTCGACTCGCGCTGCCTCGCCGTCTGTTCGG
>JBLMWR010000081.1:0-3736 GCA_050257335.1 Deltaproteobacteria bacterium
AGCAAACGGACAATCACGCTCCGCAATCCGCTCAGACGATTTCTTGTCCCTGTGAAGTGAGCGGGCAGCTCGCGGGATCTGACGAGCATGACTGGTTTTCAGTTCAGGGGGTCCGTGGTGAAGTCCTCTATTTCGAGGTTTTCGCGGAACGGATCGGCTCGCCTGTCGATCTGCACGTGAGCGTGATGGATGCCACAGGGCGGAAGGAATTGGCCTCCTTTGGCGACGAGGTTCGCAATCCGGGAGGCACCGCACTTTCGACCAGTCACGTCGACCCGTCGGGCCGATGGGTCGTACCGGCCGACGGCCGATACCTGATCGAAGTCCGCAATCTCACAGGCGGCAAACAAACGAGCTCACGGAACATTTATCGGCTGAGCGTGCGGCGCGAGGATCCCGCGTTTGACCTGATCGCCATCCCCCGGCGGGATGGCGCGACGGCACTCAACTTGCTCCGTGGCGGCCGCGAGGCGCTCGACGTCGTCGCACTCCGGCGGCGAGGGCTGGAGGGACCAATCCGGATCAGCGCGCGGGATTTGCCGGACGGCGTCGAATGCCCGGATGTCTGGCTGGGGCCGGAGGTTGACCTGGCAACGGTTGTCGTTTCCGCAGACCGCAATGCCGGGTCGCTGATCGGAGAGCTGAAACTGGACGGGTATTCGGAGCAGGCCGGCCGTCGTCCGGTGCAGTGGGCCGCCGCAGTCCGATCGGGGACCCCCGCCGGCTCCAACCGCCTTGTGTCGCGGATGCCCCTTTCCGTTTCGGGTGAGTCTCCGCTGCGAATCGTCGCGGACGGACACGAACCGCTGAACCATCACCTCTACGGAAAAGTGCGCGTGCGGCACTCCCCGGGTGGAATCCTCGATGTTGCCGTTCGCATCGAACGAGCCGACACCAGCCATCAGGCCACGGTCAAATTGATCGGGATCGGCCTCCCCGCGGCCATCCGCAATGCAACCGCGACAATTCCAGCGGGCGCGCAGCAGGGGCAGTTGAGTTTTTACCTGCCTCCCACGCTGCGGGTCGGAAAGTACTCGCTGTCCATCGCTGCCGAAACGACGATTTCGACGCCGGACGGCAAGGCGGAAACCGTGGTCGCGTACAGCAATCCCGTGATCGTGGACGTGCAGGCGGAGGCCTTCACTGTCGAGATTGATCCGTTCGCGCCGGCGAAAGTACGGCGCGGCGAAACAATTCAGGTTAAGTACAGTGTTCAGCGCAAGAACGGCTTCATCGGCAAACTGCACACCGAACTGGCCGCTCCCGGCCGCGTGACCGACGTGGTGGGATTGCGAGCACGCGGCGAAACGTTTGTCGGTCAGACTGATCGAGGGATGATTCAGATCACGGTGAATGATGATGCGCTGCTGGGACGGCAGCCGTTTCTGCGGTTGCTTACGGTCGGCGTGCTGGAAGACGAGCCGGCCTTTCAGGGAGCCGATTTTTTCCCGCTCGAAATCGTGGAGTGAAAACGGAATCAGCTGAACGATGCGAAGCAAGTATTTCCCATTCCCCCGATTGTCAATTCTGGCGCTCCTGGCGACCAGCCTGGCGTTCTGCGGTTTTTCATCCCGAGCGTCCGCCCTTCCGGATGAGCCGCCGGATGCGACGAAGTCAGCCGATGTCGTGGCGGCCGATGATCGTCCGCCCATTCGATTCGGGACCGAAATCGTCCCCATTCTGACCCGGTTGGGATGCAACAGTGGCGGATGCCACGGCAAAGCCAGCGGACAAAACGGCTTCAAACTCTCGCTGCTCGGTTTTGAGCCGGCCTTCGACTATGAGGCGCTGGCCAATGAAGGGCGCGGACGGCGCGTCTTTCCGGGAGCGCCCGACCGCAGCCTGCTGTTGCTGAAGGCCACCGGCCGCATGCCCCATGGCGGCGGGCGGCGACTCCCCGAGGCCGGGGACGATTATCGGGCCATCAGCCGATGGATCGCCAGCGGAGCAGCCCCGCCCCGGCCCGACGATCCGCGGATTGAGCGCATTGAATTGGCGCCCCGCGAAGAGCTGCTGGAACCGGGAGCGACCCGGCAATTAAAGGTGACCGCGCATTTCTCCGACGGCACGTCCCGCGACGTGACGCGGCAATGCGTTTATCAGTCGAACGAACCGGAAATCGCCGCCGTGAGTCCGGACGGGCTGGTGACGACCGGTTCCAGATTCGGCCTGGCTGTCGTCATGGCCCGGCTGGGCGAGCAACAGGCGGCCTTTCACGCGGCCATTCCCTCGACCACGTCCGTGTCGCGGCTGGCGGAAGTCCGGCGGCAGCTCGACAAACTGGATCAGGAGTTGACCGGTTCGGAATTCGATCGGCTCCTGGTGCGCCAGTGGCGGCGGCTCGCCATTGTACCTTCACCCCCGGCCGATGACACGACGTTCCTCCGACGGGCGATGATCGACATCTGCGGCACGCTGCCGACGCCAGACGAAGTTCGGGAGTACCTGGCGGACGAGCGCCCGGACAAGCGAGCGCGACTCGTCGACCGCCTCCTCGAACGACCGGAGTACGCCAGCTACTTTGCGCTCAAGTGGGGAGACATTCTGCAAAACCGGGGAGCCGGCTACTCGACCAGCAGGCAGAGGCCGGGAACAACGTTGTTCGCCGGCTGGATTCGGGATTCGATCGCGGCCAATAAACCGTACGACCAGTTCGTTTCGGAAATCATCACGGCCACCGGCAGTCAAAAGGTCAATCCTCCCGCGATCTGGTATCGTACGGTCCGCAAACCGGTCGATTACGTCGAATCCACCGCCCAGGCGTTCTTGGGGGTGCGAATTCAGTGCGCCCAGTGTCACCATCATCCAGCCGAACGCTGGAGCCAGGCGGACTATTTTGGACTGGCCGCCGTGTTTTCGCGCGTCGGCCGCAAGGGGGGCTTCGCGGACGCCGAGGTTCCCACCGATGAAATCGTCTTTCTGAAAGACCACGCGGAAGTCGTCCATCCCCGGACAGGCGCCCTCCTGCGCCCCCGTCCCCTGGGGGGCCCCGAATTCCGCCTCGGCGTCCACGATGATCCGCGAGTCGCCTTTGCCCGCTGGCTGACTGCAAGGGACAACCCGTATTTCGCCCGGACGATGGTCAATCGCCTGTGGGCGCATTTTCTCGGTCGCGGGATGATCCACCCGATTGACGATGCCCGGGACACGAATCCTCCCAGCAATCCTGAGTTGCTCGACACGCTCACGCGCGATTTTGTCGCCTGCGGCTTCGATGTTAAACACCTGATTCGCGTGATCTGCGGCACTTACGCCTACCGCGTCGGATCGGCCGCCACCGAATGGAATTCGGGAGACGAGCAGTCGTATTCGCGTTTCAGCACCCGGCGTCTGACGGGCGAAGTCCTGCTGGACGGGATAAGCCAGGTGCTCGACGTGCCCACCCCGTTCACCGGAGGGCCGGGCGTGTTTCCGCCGGGTACCCGGGCCATCGACCTTCCCGACGAAAACGTGGCGGCCCGGTTCCTGGACATCTTTGGCCGGCCGGCGCGAATGTCCGCCTGCGAATGCGAACGGGTCGACGCGCCGTCGCTCACTCAGGCGCTGGAGCTGGTCAATTCCCCCGAGATCCAGCGGAAGCTGACTGCGGAGACGGGCTTTGCCCGGCGGCTGGCAGCGCGAAGGCTGTCGCCCGCCGACTGTGCGACCGAGGCGTTTGTCCGCGTGCTCGGACGGCCTCCCCGTCCCGAGGAGCTCAAGGCGGCGACCGCGTTCCTCGAGTCGGAGACTGATCTCG
>JBLMWR010000082.1:0-2977 GCA_050257335.1 Deltaproteobacteria bacterium
GCAGGATGCACAGCCAGCGCAGCACTTCGATGCCCCTTCCACCACCCATCCGCTCTTCGCCGGATTTCAATTCTCCACCACGACAGGAACGACCAGGAGAATCCGCAACTCGTGCCGAACAGTGGAGCAGGTGTGCCTTGGACAGTCGAGTTTGCTTGCAGCCTGAACTCCCGTCATACCGGTACCGTCGCACGTGCCCCCAAAAGCCGCTCCAGCGCGTCGCAGGCGCGGGCTGCGCCGTCCTCGGCGCGCAAGCGCGCGGCCACATCCTGCGCGCGGCGCTCGTAGGCGGGGTCGTCCAGCAAATGCTGCAGTTCCCGGGCGGCACGCGCGGCCGTGTACTTCTTGTGGAACACGGAGCGAGCGATTCCCAGGCGCACGACGCGGTCGGCGTTGTCGGGCTGATCGAAGGCAAGCGGGGTGACGAGCATTGGGCGTCCCGAGAGCATCGCCTGAGCCGTAGTGCCGATGCCGCCGTGGTGGACGATCGCCGCCGCGCGCGGGAACAGCTTCGAAAACGGCGCGTAGTCGAACGCCGCGATGCCTTCGGGGAGTCCGGGAAGGACAGTTCCGCTCTCTTTGCCGACCAGCAGAATCGCCCGGCGGCCAAGCGACCGGGCGGCGGCGACGCTGGCCTCGAAGAAGGCCCCGGGGCTCTTCACGGCGGCCGAGCCGAGCGTGAACACAATGGGCGCGGGCCCGGCCTCGAGGAACCGCTCGATCGCGGGGGAGAGCCGGGCGTCGCCGTCCTGGTCGTACAGCGGGAAGCCGCAGATGACCGCATTTCCCGGCCAGTCCGGCTGAGGCCGCCCCAGCAATTCCGAAAACAGAGCGAGCACCAGGTGCGGCGAGTGCTGGCCTTCGAACAAAGGATCGGGCCCGCGCGGAAGTCCCAGCTCGCGGCGCAGGTCGTAAACGGGCCGGGACCACCCCCGCACGCTGATTCGCGCCAGCCCAAACAGCAAGCGATAGACCAGCGGGCCGAGCGGCCGCAGCCGGCTGAGAAACGGCGCCGGCGGCAGAACCGGCGGATCGTAGACCGAAAAGAAAGCGAACGGCGCCAGAACCGTCGAGGCCCACGGCAAATTCAGGATTTCTGCGACGATCGGGGTCGTGAACGTCAAGGCGTGCGAAACCAGCAGATCGACGTCGGCAGCCGCGGCCAGAGTGTCTGCGTACGATTCGCGTACGACCGGCATCATGAATTCGCGAATGACCCGCTCCGGCCCTTTGCGGAGGTCCATCAGGCGCTTGATGAATTCGGGAATCGCGTCGCGCTCCGGCTGATCGGGACGAATGGGCCGAAACTCAATCCCGAGGGCTCGCAGTTTTTCGACGTACATCGCACTCGTCCCGATCACCGCCTCGTGACCGCGGCGCTTGAGTTCCAGAGCCAGGGCGATATACGGGTGCAGGTCTCCCAGCGAACCGAACGTCGTCAACAAAACTCGCGCCACGGTGCTCCTTACACCAACTCGGCGATCGGATCGCCGAAGGGGAGGATCGGCATCGGGCGGCCGCGGTGGTCGGGGAACGTCGTATTGTTGTAGTCAATCCCCAAATGCCGGAAGACAGTCGCCCACAGGTCGTTCGGGGTGAGCGGTCGATCTTTGGGATGTTCCCCCTTGGAATTGGTCGAGCCGACCACCTGGCCCATCTTCAACCCGCCCCCCGAGACCAGCACCGACATGGCCTGCGGCCAGTGATCGCGCCCGGGCTGGAGGACCCCCGTCTGCGTGCCGATGGCCGGCGTGACACGCGGCGTGCGCCCAAATTCCCCGGTCACCACCAGCAGCACTTTCTTGTCGAGCCCGCGGCGGTGAAGGTCTTCGACAAGGGCGGTGATCGTACGATCGTAGATCGGCAGCCGCACGAGGGCGTCCTTGAAAATGTGGCAGTTGACGGCGTGCGAATCCCAGTTGTAAACCAGCTCCTTCGGCATCGGCTGCCCCGGAGCGATACAGTTTTCCATGACCATCGTCACGAAGCTCACTCCCGCTTCGACGAGCCGCCGGGCCATCAGCGCCCGGTATCCCCACGGATGCCGGCCATAGCGCTCGCGCACTTCCGCCGGCTCCAGCGACAGGTCGAACGCCTTGCGGGCCCTGTCGCTGGTGAGCAGGCCCAGGGCCCGCTGGTTGAACTCGTCGATAGCCTGCATCGTTCCCCGCGAATCTGCGGACCGGCGGACGCGATCCAGCCCCGAAAGAAGCGCCACGCGGTCGTCGAGCCGCCCTTCCATCTCGCGGGCCAGCGACAGGTTCTGGACCTCGAACTTCGGCGCGCTGGGATCGCCGACAACGGTGAACGGATGTGTTTCGGGCCCCAGATACGCGCTCCCGAAACTGAAGACGTCGATGTCCTGCCGGCCGGCATCGGTCCCGGCGACGTAATTCGGGATCCCGATGTTCCGGTGCTCGCGCACCTTGGCGACCATCGACCCGACCATGGGATGATCGTTGACGAAATCGACCGGCGAGGCGGGAATCCGGCCCGTGAGAAACCGCTTGTGCCCGCCGCCATGATCGGCGAATTCGTGGGCGATCGAGCGAATGAGGCTGAACTTGTCGGCGACCCGCGCGTGCAGCGGCAGATGCTCGCACACGTCCATCCCCGGAACGACCGTGTGGATCGGCCCGAACTCCCCCCGGTAATCGGCGGGCGCGTCGGGTTTCATGTCGTACGTTTCCATGTGCGGCGGGCCGCCCGGCAGCCAGATGAAAATCACCGACGTATCCGGTTCAGCCGCCGGCGCCCCCTCGGCCCGCAACCGGAGCAAATCCCCCATCCCGATGCCCCACAAACCCAACGCCCCCGCCTGCAGGAAGCTGCGGCGTGACAGAGGCCCCGGGCAGGACAAAGGGGGGAATTTCATGAAGGCGCCTCGATTCTGTCTGTCGTTATCATCGAAACCTCAACTATGGCAGCCGGAGCGGAACATGTCAACCGCTGTTGATGGGTTGCCGTAGTCCGGTCA
>JBLMWR010000083.1:0-5404 GCA_050257335.1 Deltaproteobacteria bacterium
GTTTTGAAGACGATCTTGCCAAAGCCCGCGTTCTGGATGTGTACGACGACGGCATCGCCGTCCTGGAGCGGCGTCTGGCTCAAGAATGATTCTGCACCGGCGGCGCGTCCCCCGTGATCCCGTCGTCTCCGACGGCTGACTTGCCGGCGAAGGTCGGGTACATTGTGTGGCGGTCAATGAATCAAGAGTTCCATCCAGAAAGGCTGCCATGCGCGACCGAACGGATTGGACGCGTCGGAGTTTTCTGCGGGCCGCCGGCGCCGGGGTAATGGGCGCCGCAGTCGCCCCGTCCGGCATGATCTTCGGCGACTCCAAGCCCGACTTGATCGTCGATTGCCATGCGCACATTTACTGCGAAGACGAGAAGACGTATCCGCCGATCGAAAATCCGTATCGGCCGCCGGCCGGAAAGGGGACGGTCACCCATCTCAAACGCGAAACGCAGGCGGCCGGCGTGAAACTCGTCACGGCGATTCACACCAGCACCTTCTATCGCTGGGACAATCGCTTCACAGCCGACGCCGCGCGTGACAATAACGACTTCCTGGCGGGAGTCTGCACGCTCGATCCTGACGATCCCGCCAGTCCCAAAACGCTCGAAGACTACGTGAAGTCGTACAACGTGCGGGGGATGCGGAGCATCCCGGCCAAGAGCGGCAAGCTCGATGACCCCGGCGTCGACGCCCTGTGGGAAACGGCCGAGCGGCTGGGGATCGTCATCAACGTGCTGGCCAATGCCGACAGGCGGGGCGAAATCGAAGCCCTTGTCCGGCGGCACGTCGGGCTCAAGGTCGTGATCGATCATTGCCTGAACATCAAAGCCGGGCCGACGCTCGAACCGACCCTCGACGCGATGCGCGCTCTGGCGGCGCTTCCCAACGTGTACGCCAAGTTGAGCTTCATTCCCACGGGCAGCGCCGAAGAATATCCCTGCCGCGACATGCACGAGCCTTGCCGCGAAATCATCAAGGCGTTCGGACCCGAGCGCTGCGTCTGGGGAAGCTGCTTCCCGTGTGAACTGTGGTGCCCCAAGGTGACCTACACGCAGCACGTGAAAATTCTTACGCACGAGCTGGGGCTCGAAGGCAAGGCTCAGCGGTTCATTCTGGGCGAAACGCCGCGGCGGCTCTGGTTCAAGGACACCACTTCATGAAAATCACAGACATTCAGACCTTCGGCGTTAACCTGGGGGACGGTAACCATCTCTTCATCAAGGTCCTGACCGACGAGCATCTGCACGGGACGGGAGAGGCGTACCGCGTCGGCCCCGACGCGGCCGTCGAACAGACCGTGCACTATCTCAAAGAGTGGCTCATCGGCGAGGATCCCACCCGCATCGAGCACCTGTGGCGGACCATGTACAACGGATCCCGGTTTCCCGGGGGTTCGATGCTGAATGCGGCGATCAGCGGGATCGAAGTGGCGCTGTGGGACCTGAAGGGGAAAGCGCACGGCGTACCGGTTTACCAGCTTCTGGGAGGACGCTGCCGCGAGAAGATTCGCGTTTATCGCGGGATCGGGGGCGCGACGCCGCAGGCAGCGGCGGAATCGGCGGTCGAGGCCGTCAAACGGCAGGGATTCACGGCCGTCAAGATGCAGCCGCTCCCTCCCGACAGTGCCCGGTTGCCGTGGGGACGGGTGTTGCGCGACACCGCGGCGCGACTGGAAGCCGTCCGCCGCGCCGTCGGGGACGACATCGATGTGGCTCTCGATCCGCATGCGCAGATTTTCGAGCCGGTCCGGGCGCTGGAGGTGGCCGAAGCGGTGAAACCGTACCGTCCGCTGTTCTTCGAAGAGCCGCTCCGTCCCGAGAATATCCAGGCGATGGGCGACCTGCACGAAAAAATCGGGATTCCGATCGCCACGGGCGAGATGCTCTACACGAAGTACGAGTTCCGGGACGTCATCGCGGCCCGCGCCGCGGACATCCTGCAGCCCGACCTGCTCTTGTGCGGGGGCTTGCTGGAAGCGAAGAAGATTGCGGCGATGGCCGAGGCGCACTATCTCACGATGGCGCCGCACAACCCGCTGGGCCCCGTCTCGACCGCGGTCGCGGCGCAATTCGCGATCAGCACGCCGAATTTCCTGATCCTGGAATACCAGATCGACAGCGAGCCTCCCGTCCGAAATCTCATTCTGCAACCGTTCCCCGTCCGGGACGGGTATCTGGAGGTCCCGGACACCCCTGGGCTGGGAATCGAGCTCAATGACCGGGCGTTCGCCGGCAAGGGATTGAAAACATGGCGCCGTCAGCTCGTTACGGAGCTCGACGGGAACGTGGGTTACCAATGAGTGGCCGCGCAACAGCGGTCCTGGCGGAGACAGCTTGCGGCGGCAGTGACAAATGCACTTGACGGACCGCCGGTCATGGATATACTTTGTGATACAAAGCTCATGGATTGACGGCATCCCATGGATAGCAGAACCAATCCCCACGGACACGGCGGGAGCACCGTGATGGAGGCGCCGCCCGTCCGGCACGAACGAGTCGCCGTGGCGGACGAGCCCGGCGAGCCTCCCTCCCCGCCGGTCGGACCCCGGGAATTGCTGGCCGTGCTGGGGCTGGTGGTCCTGGCCGACCTGACGATCTATCGCGGCTGCGGGTTCGCCGGCATGGCCGCCTTGTTTTCGGTCGGACCGATCCTGCTGTTTTTCGGCGCGCCGCAGCGCCGGATCGGGATCGACGCGGGGGTCGTCGGGACGATGCTGCTGCTCCTCACGGGAGCGCTCCTCTGGTGCGGGGCGGGCTGGCACTTGGCCGTCGGGGCGGCGCTTTTCATCGCGTTCGCCATGAGCCTGGTCGGCATGCGCCCCGGCGTCGTCGACCTCGTCCTGTTCGCCTGCGTGACGATTGTCACCGGCGGTGCGGGTCTCTCGAAATACCTGCGGTCGCTCAACCGTGTTGCCAGACTGGTTCCGCGGGCGGCGTGGCTGAAAGTGGTGCTGCCGATCGTGGCGGTCCTGGGCTTTGGCACGCTCTTCGTATGTGCCAACCCCGACGAGGCGAAAACGATCGGCCAGTGGCTGGAACGCGCCTGGAACGTCGTCTGGGAGCATTTATGCGCATTTTCCCCCACGGCCCCGGAGGCCCTGCTGTGGCTCGCCACCGCCTGGATCGCCGGTGGGTTCCTGCGGCCGCTCCTGAAAACGGCGGTGCTCGTCGAGCGCCGCGGGACAACTGCCGGCGACGACGCTGCCGCCGAGTCCCTCATCGAAACGCCCCTTTACCCGGCCCTGCGAAACACGCTGGCGGCGGTGATCGTACTGTTCGCCGCCTACCTGGCGTTCGAATTCCAGAGCTTGTGGTTCCGAGTGTTTCCGAAAGGGTTTTATTACGCGGGCTACGCGCACGAAGGGGCGGCGTGGCTGACGGCGGCCCTGGCGCTGGCGACGGCGGTGCTCTCGGCGATTTTTCGCCCCGGCGTGCTGCAGGATCCCCGGCTGCCGCGGCTCCGAAAGCTGGCGTGGTTCTGGTCGCTCGAGAACCTGCTGCTGGCAGTCGCGGTCTACCATCGGATGTATATCTACATCGGATTCAACGGCATGACCCGCATGCGCACGGTGGGCCTTCTGGGAATCTCCGCGGTGGTCGTCGGTTTCGTGCTGGTCGTATGGAAGATTGTGCGCGGCCGGGGTTTTGTGTGGCTGATCAACCGACAGCTCTGGACGCTCGGGGCGGCGATTTTTCTGTACGCGGTGCTTCCGGTCGACCTGCTCGTCCACACGTACAACGTCCGTCGTATTCTCGCAGGCGACCTCGCCCCGTCGGTGCAGATCAGCGTCCACCCGATCCACTCGGGCGGAATTCTTGCGCTGCACCCGCTGGTGAAGTGCGAGAACGAGGCAATCCGCGAAGGAATTAAAGCCATGCTCGCGGAACGCGCCCTGCGCGCCGAGGAAATCGAGCTGCGGCGCGCCACCGAGAACTGGACGAGCTTTCAACTCGCCGACCGGCTCCTGCTGGACCAGCTTCGGGGCCTGAACTCCGACTGGTCTCGGTACGCCGACGCCGGCAAACGCCAGGCGGCCCTGCAGCGCTACCGCGATTATGCGTACCAGTGGTATTGAGCACTCGGGCAGCAGCGGCAACTGGCCGGGCTCAGACGTATTGCGCGCCCCTGAAACCGGCCCGGCAGGAGCCTCGTTTTCCCTCACTCAGTTCATAGGGTCGGAGTCGGTCATGTACAGTCTCCTCGTCCAAATGCTCGATCCGTACACGTTTCTCCTGCTCGGTCTCGTGATCGCCACAATCTGGCAGTGGCGGCATCAGAAACCGCGGACCCTGGCTCTCAAGATTGGCAGCAGCCTGCTGGGACTCTTCGTCGTTCTCTCAACCCCGGTCGCCGGGCAACTGGCGCTGCGGAGCCTGGAATCGTCCGTGGTCCCGGCCGCTGGCGTTCCGGCAGGTGCCGATACCATTGTCGTGCTCAGCGCAGGGCTGCGCATCGACGACGATGCCGGAGAGCATGTACGGCTGGATGAACCATCGATGCAGCGCTGCCGGTACGCAGCCCGGTTGTATCGACAGGCGGTCCGCTGCCGGCTGGTTCTGACGGGAGGCAAGGTCGACTGGACTGAGCCGGGACCGACGTTTGCCGCGGCGATGCGCGATTTTCTGCTGGAACTGGGAATTCAACCCGAGGACATGGTGCTGGAAGAAAGAGCCGCGAGCACTTACGAAAACGCCCTGTTCTCGAAGCGCCTTCTGCAGAAGAAAGGGGAGGGACGCATCTGGCTCGTCACCGATGCATTCCACATGGGCCGCGCGGTGCGCTGTTTTCAGGTGCTGGGGATCGAGGTCGCGCCCGCGCCCTGCGACTATCACAGCCGGCGATGGCGCTTTGAGCCGACCAGTCTGGTTCCCTCTTCGCGCGGCATAGGGCTCGTCAGTCGCGCTTCCCACGAGTGGCTGGGGCGCCTCTGGTACCGGCTTCGCGGGAGGATTTGAATGTTTGAGTGGAAAGGAGTCCTCGCCGTCCTCGACAGGCTCGTCCTCAAGTTCGGAGGCAAGCCGCTGGAACCAGGGCCGAACTGTGTCTCGATCCGGCGTTCGTTGATGGCACGTTCATGAACAGCCTCCGCGCCCACCCATCGCAACGTCCGGGGCTCGGGATGAACAACGACCCGCCGTCAGGTGAGCACATGCTCGCGGTTACCGGGAATCTTGCCGAGTGCGTTCCGCGGGTCGACCACCAGCCGCGAGTGCTTGAAGACGGCGTTCCAGTCGACCGCCGTGTGATCGGTCACGATCAGCACGCAGTCCTGTGCCGCCAGGTACTGCGACGTCAGGGGCTGGCTCTTCAACTTGATGTCGTGCTTTCGCGTCCGCGGCAGGAGAGGGATATGCGGGTCGTGATACGACACTTCGGCCCCGAGATGCAGCAGTTCCTCGATAATCTCGAAC
>JBLMWR010000084.1:0-3782 GCA_050257335.1 Deltaproteobacteria bacterium
GGTCGGAGGCGATTTACGAATTCGTGAAGGATGCGCGGTCGGGATTGAACGTCGAAGCGCTCAGCGCGCTGGTGCAGGTCGGGCATCCGAAGCTGCTGTCGGTGCTGGCCGACGCGCTGAAGGGAAACGACGGAACGCTCAGGCAGCAGGCCTTTCAGATTCTGGCGGGGCGGGCCGACCGCGAAAGCGAAGAGCTGGCTCTCGAATTCACCCTCGCGCACCTGAAGAGCCAGCCTCCTACTTCGCTCATGCTGCAGCTCCTGAACCGCGTCAAAGACAAGCGCGCCCTGCCCCTCCTCATGGCCCGCTTCACAGCCACGCCGAACAAGCAGGAACTGATCCAGACCCTGTCGCTGATCGGCGACGCCGAGACGGCCAAATTCCTGGTTGAAAAATACCCCAACCTGCAGAACCACGAGAAGGGGGAAGTGCTGCGGCTTTTGGTGAAGTTCGACCAGCCCGGCTTCCGGCAACTGGCGGTGCAGGCGCTGCAGTCGGGAGACGGAACGCTGGTGAATTATGCGGTGCAGGGATTGCAGGAAGACGGCGGATCCGAAGCGGTCAAGATCATGGTCGATGCGCTGGAAACGAGTGGGAATTCGTTCACCTGGTCGCAGCTTTCGAACGCGCTGGCGACAGTGGCCACGCCCGCGGCACGCACCGCCCTCCTCAAGGCCCGCGATTCGGGCAACCAGGAGAAACGCAATTTCGCGATCAACGCGCTGCAGATGCTGCGGCAGCGCTCGCCCGGGTATCAGCATATCTTCCAGGCGCAACAGTTCGCCCAGCAGGAGAAATTCAAGGAGGCCGTCGAGCAGTACGACATGGCGGTTCAACTCGACGCGACTCTTTCGGACGCCTACGCGGGCCGGGGGCACGCGTTCCTGCATCTCGAGAAGTACGCCGACGCGGGAAGGGATTTCGCCAAAGCCTGGGAGCAGGATCCGTATAACAGCCTGGCACTGACGGGAATGTGCCTGGTGCTGGTCATTGCGGACGGCAAGCCCGAGGAGGCGATCAAAAAGCTCGAAGAGTCGCGCGCCAAGTTCGCGAACAACGCCATGTTCAATTACAATGCCGCCTGCGTGTACGGCCGGGCATACGCCCGCGTCGAGAAGGACGAAAAGGAGGCCGATCGCGACAAGCGGCTGGCGCTCTATAAGCAGGCGGCCTTCGCCGACCTGAAGAAGTCGATTGAAATGGGTTTTCAGGATTTTGCGCTCATGAAAAAGGACCCCGACCTGAAATCGTTCCACGATCTCCCCGAGTTTCAGGAACTGTTGAAGCCCCCGGAGCCGGGCGTGGGAGGTCGAGGCGGCAATGCGGCCATCAAACGCATGGCGATCCGCCCGAGATAGGCGGTGTCCGAATGCAGACAGCACCCCGGCTGCTGCGGAGCAGCCGGGGTGCTGTGCCACGACTTCTCGGAATGAATTTATGGTTTATCTCAATCGCATTTACACCCGCACGGGCGACGACGGCACGACGGGCCTGGGGGACGGCACGCGCGTCCCCAAATCGCATCCGCGAATCGCGGCATACGGCGGCGTTGACGAATTGAATTCGGTGCTGGGCCTCGCGCTGGCTGCCAGTCTCCCCGGCTGGATCGCCGAGCACCTCAGCCAGGTTCAGAACGATCTTTTCGATCTCGGCGCCGATCTGTGCGTTCCGGAAACGGGCCAGCCGGGGGAGAAACCACCCCTGCGGGCGACGGCCGCGCAGACCGAACGGCTCGAACGCTGGATCGACGAGGCCAATGCAAGGCTGCAGCCGCTGACGAGCTTCGTCCTGCCCGGAGGAACGCCGGCAGCCGCCCATCTGCACCATGCCCGAACCGTCTGCCGCCGCGTCGAGATCGACGTCGTGCAGCTCGGCGAATATGAACCAATCAACCCGCAGGTGCAGATGTACCTGAATCGGCTGTCGGACCTGCTCTTCGTCCTGGCGCGGGTCTGCAACGACGACGGCACGCGCGACGTCCTGTGGTCTCCTGGCCGCTTTCGCGGAGAGGCGTAACGAAGCCGTATTGTAGTCATCTCGCTCCGCGAGACGGGTCTGTGCAAGATTCACACGCCTGAGCATCGAGTGACGAAAACCGTTGAGCGCCGCAATCCCCCGAGGGATCAAAGGCGCAATTGAGGAGGAATTCCCGGAGCCGTCGCTTGTAACGTGCGCAATTGAGGCTGCACAATCGCTTCACGGGATTCGTAACGATCAGTATCCAACCTCAAGCGAGTCGCCTTGACCCCGCCGCCCACCGTGTGGGGATAGCGCACGGGCTTGGAAGCCCATACTACGGACCAGGGAGACACGCTCATGCAAGATCTGCAGCGGATTGTCGCCGAACACGTCGCCGTGACGCGCCGCTACTTCCTGCAACTGGGGGCTGCCGGCGCCGCCGCCCTGCATTTGTCGCCGCTCGTGGCGCTGGGGGACGACGCGGCGGGCAAAGCCGCCCTCGCCGAGGCGCTGGCCAGGCTCGAATATCTGACGAAGCCCGACGACTTCCGGCTTGTCGAACGGGGCGAACCATTGCCCTACACACATCCGTTCGAAAAGCTGCGTGAAGTCGGGCTGACGCACGAAACGTGGAAACTCGAAGTCGTTTCCGATCCCGAGGCGCCGGCGAAGCTCGATAAGGCGCTTTCCAAAGAGCTGGGAACGGCCCTCGACTGGCAGGGGCTGATGAAGCTGGCCGAAACGAAGGCCGTGCGGTTCCTCAAGGTGATGACGTGCAACAATATTGATACGCCCCTGGGAATGGGCCTCTGGGAAGGGGTGCCGCTCCGCGACGTGATCTGGCTCGCCAGGCCCACCGAAAATGTCCGCCGGGTGTTTTACTACGGCTACCACAACGACGCTCCCAAACAGATGTTCCGCAGTTCGCTCCCCATAGGCCGGGTTCTCGAAGATCCTCCGGGAGAATACCCGGTGATCCTGTGCTACAAGCTCAACGGCGAACTGCTGACGGGGAAGCGGGGCGGGCCGGTGCGAATGATCGTCCCCGACGCCTACGGGTTCAAATCGGTGAAATGGCTGATCCGCGTCGTGCTCACGAACGCCCCATTCGCCAACGACACCTATGCGAACGGCAACAACGACATCGACAGTTGGATGAAGACCAGCGCGCAGTTCGTTTCGCGCCCGGCGAAGGTCAAGGCAGGCGAGCCGGTGCCCGTGACGGGTCTGGCGCAGGTGGGAATCTCCGGGCTCACGAAGGTCCAGTATCTGCTCTCTCCGCAGGACCAGAAGGGGCCTGCCGACGACCCGTGGTTCACGAAGGCCGAATGGAAGGATGCCGAGGTTCTTCCAGCGCCCGACCGCTGGGGCGGGGGCCTGCCCGAGTCGCGGTTGCCTGAGGGAACGATGGGCATCGACGCAAAAAGCGGCAAGGCCGCGGCGTGGCCGATGCGGTACTCGATCGTGCACTGGGGAGCGCTGCTGACGAACGTCCCGGCAGGCAAATACGATCTCCGCTGCCGGACAATCGACGCCAACGGCATCGCCCAGCCGCTTCCGCGCCCCTTCCTCAAAGCCGGCGGAAATTCGATCCAGAAGGTGCCGCTGACGGTCGAGTAATGTAGTCATCTCGCTCCGCGCCACGCGGCGCACTGCGTCTATCAAAATCCCGCTTCGCCAGGCCCAGCACGACCGCCAGCGGAATCGCCACGAGTACGAGCCGAGTGGTTGCGATCACCCACGGCCTGCGGCCGCGCAAAAGCGGCAATTCGCTCACCCAGCACAGCAGCGGGACGAGAAACAGAGCCAGCGCTCGACCGCTC
>JBLMWR010000085.1:0-2894 GCA_050257335.1 Deltaproteobacteria bacterium
AGAGGCTGGGTCTTCACTACACGCCGCTTTGGCGCGATCCACTACAGAAAACGGCCGGAATTTGTCGCGTTGGCAGTCGAAAATCGCCAATTTTCTTCAAGACGTGCGCAAGATAGGCTAGGTGCGGGCTCGGCACGAGCATGGCTTGCGGGCTGGATCAGGAATGCACTGAAACAGCCCAGACAGACAAGAAATGCGGCCAGAGCCACGAGTCCGCTTCGTGAACCGCTCATCGCTTTCTCCTCCAGATTGAGAATGTGTCGGATCCTTCCAACCAGGTGACGATCGGCCATGGCCACGGCGGCGTGGCGCGGCGAAATCCCTGGCAACGCGAGGGCCGCCAGTGTTTCTGCGTAAGCCTGCGGCTGGCAGATATGGTCGACGACAACCTGATCACAGCATGTCTCCCGCTCGAGCCGTACCCAACGTGACAGCCACCAGACAACAGGATGAAAGAACAGGACGGCCTCGACGAGCCGTTGAATGAAATTGACAAGGTTATCCCAGCGCCGCACGTGCGCCAGTTCGTGCAGGAAAATCATTTCGATTTGTTCCGCAGTGCATCCCGCCAGCACTGCCGGTGGCAGCAGGATGACCGGGCGCACGATCCCGACGAGAAGCGGCACCGCCGCGCGATCGCAGACCGCGACCGCGACGCGCTGGCTGATTCGCAGGGCCCGTTGCAGCCGCTGGAACAAGGCCGCAAGCGACTCATCTTCGAGAGGTCGTCCCGCCCCGCGCAGTCGTTCAGCCCCAGCGACGCCGCAGCCCAGCACGGTGAGTGCCAGGGGCATCCCGGCGATCCACAGCCAGGGGAGCCATTGGCATGAGAGGGTGCACAGTTCGTCGAAGCCCCGCGCCAGGACGGCCCCCCAGTCAAACGGCATCGGCCCGGCTGTGGCTGCGACCGACTCCCTTGGTTGAAACGCCGGTTCGATCATCGCCGGCAGAGCGTCGGCATTTTCGGCGGAAGCTGTATGAAGTTCGTCGATGGCCGGCCGAATTTCGGTCGTCGAGGGAATCGAAAGCTCAGCGATCGGGTCGGCGGCGGCACCCATTCTTGCCAAGAAGAGACCGACCGGGATCGCTGCCGCCAACATGAGAAGGCTGAGGGCGGCGGTGTACCGGACGCGGGGATCGATCCGCCGCAACATCGGCCGAACGATCGCGGCACCCATGCCCAACAGGGTGCCGAGCCAGAAGAAGTGGAACATCGCCCAACCGACGGCCAGCCAGAGGCGTGATTCGTGCCAGGCATTCCAGGACATGGTGACGACGCTCCTCTACGTGCCGGAGTGTGATGATCCTGATGAATCGGTCTTTTCGGACGACGTTCTCCCGCGTGACTTCGCGGCCCCGCGTTCCAGCAGAGCAAGGATCTCCCGGCACTCTTCATTCGACAACTTGTTCGATTCGACAAGGTGAGCCACGAGGAGTTGGGCCGAACCGTCGAACGCCCGATCAAGCAGCCTTTCGACCAGCTTGCCGGTGGTCGCCTCGCGCCCGACCCGGGCAGACCACAGATAGCCCCGCGGACTGCGCGTGCGCTTGACGAGCGACTTTCCGAGCATGACGTTCAGCATGGTCGCGACGGTCGTCGTGGCCACGGGCCGCTCAAGCCGCAGGTTGCTGCAGATCCGGCCAAGCGCGCACGGCCCGGCGTCCCAGAGTACCTTCAGGATTTCCAGTTCGCCGTCAGTGGGCTGTGCGCTTTTCGATCGCGCCATCGGCAAATGTCCGGCGTGTGTCGGAATCGGTCCCGGTGATGGGTGCTAATTCTAAAGAAATAGAATTCTGCGTCAAGGCCGAGTTCTGCCCGACTTTCAAAGCAGCGCTGCACGACAACCAGCCGGCTGACACTGGCCGCTTGCGCGCTGAAATCGCCGTACGTCAGGCTTACAGGCTGACCGCGCTGCGGGCGCGAACGTCTGTAGCGGAAACCCGGCCAACACGCTGGCTCTCAAATGCCCCTGCACACGCTTTGCGTCCTGCTTGCGGACTTCGTGGTGACCTCGACGAGGAACGACGCAGAGCGGTGTGCGAGTGGGAAAAGAAGGATCTCGCGCGCGACACGGACGGCGAAAAGTAGCAGGCAGGCTCCATTCCGCGAGCAACCCGTTGGTGCCATTCACCCCACCAGGGGGTTTACGCCCCCCGCTCGCCGGAACAATTGCTTTTGCGAGCAAACCTTTCCGCTACGGCGCTTTGAGCAATTGTTCCAGCCGGTTGCCGGCCGCCTGTTTTTCGAGAATCTGCCACGCTTTCTCGGCGATGACGCTGCCGGCCTCGACGGGGATCAGGCCGCCGGAGTAAATGTTCGAGATCACGGTGTACTCGAATCGGATGCCGGCGTTGCCGCTGAACCTGGCGGCCTGGTTGCGCGCGGTGTCGTTAACGAGCTGATATGCCATGTATGCAGACAGGCTGCGCGAAGCCAGCGCGTCTCCGCCGGGACGCTCTCCGATGAGCAGAATCGTGAGCCGCGCTCCCGTGCACTCGGCAATATGTTCGGCCAGCTTCACACGCCCGTACCGCACGGCGATTGGCCGACTCAGCTTGAGCCCCCTGCTCTCCAATCCATCCATGAGCACTGGGTACAACTCGGCAATGTTGGCATGCACCGCTTCGGCGCTCAGGCCGTCAGAAACGACGATCTGCACGTCGCAGTCCTCCCGCTCCAGTTCTTCTTCGCTTTGGGCCGAGAGCCGCGCCCCAAGATGCGGCGAGTTCAGATGGCTCTCTTTGCCGCGGGCTTCGCTTTCCAGGACCAGAAAATCGGCCGACTGCCGAAGCAGATCGAGATCCAGCTCGCAGACGATCGCCTGCCGCGCCAGGGCCTGGTTCGATCGCAGCCGCCGGCTGACGTCGTTGGCCGGCCGAGCGCCGGCGTTTTC
>JBLMWR010000086.1:0-2648 GCA_050257335.1 Deltaproteobacteria bacterium
AGAGGCTGGGTCTTCACTACACGCCGCTTTGGCGCGATCCACTACAGAAAACGGCCGGAATTTGTCGCGTTGGCAGTCGAAAATCGCCAATTTTCTTCAAGACGTGCGCAAGATAGGCTAGCGGTGGTACACGACCACCTGGCTCTGCGTCCGGCCGTTCGTGCGCCGCTTGATCGTCAACAGAAACGAATCGTTGCCGGATGCCGAATCGAGGGCCGCTTTCAGGTCGTCCACCGAGCTGACGGGAATGCGGGCAACTTCTTCGATGAGGTCGAACAGTTGCAGTTCGCCGTCCATCGGGCCATTGCGGTCGATCTTCAGCACCAGGAGCCCCCGTGCCGATTTGTCGAAACCAAGTTGCGGCGCGAGATCCGACTCCAGCGGGTGCAGTGTGAGCCCCAGCGAATGAAGATGCGTCCCCATTTCGGGCTTCGACGGCGCTTCCGAACGCGATTGTTCCTGGTCGAGCTCGACGCGATCGCCGACGGTGACGTCGAGCGTAATATGCTTTCCCTTGCGGAAGATGACGACCTTCACCGTCTTGCCGACTGCCGTCAGGCTCACCAGATTGATGAGGTGGTTTTCGTCGAGAACTTCGATGCCGTCGAATGTCAGGACCACGTCTTCGACTTCGAGCTTCGCCCGTGCCGCCGGCGAATTCTTCTTGATGCCCACGACGCGGGCGCCGCGCAGCCGGTCGAGCTTGAGGCGCGCCGCGGTGTCGGCATTGAAATCGTTGTCGAGCGAAACGCCGAGGTAGGCGCGGGTGACCTTTCCGTATTCCAGCAACTGATCGATGACGCGCCGCACCAGGTTGCTGGGAATGCTGAACCCGATCCCCTCGTTCCCTCCGCTGTTGGAGGCGATGGCCGTGTTGATCCCGATCACCTGTCCCTGCACGTCGATCAGCGGCCCGCCGCTGTTGCCGGGGTTGATGGCCGCGTCGGTCTGCAGGAAGTCCTGATTGATCATATCGGAAGTCTCGCCCAGCTTCAGCGACCGCCGTCCTTTGGCGCTGATGATCCCCAGCGTCACCGACTGGCTCAGGCCGAACGGGCTGCCCATGGCCAGCACCATGTGCCCGATTTCGACCTTGTCGCTGTCACCCCAGCGCGCGGCCTGCAGGTTCGTCGCCGGAACTTTCATAATGGCCACGTCAGTGGCCTTGTCAGTCCACAACTGGGTGGGATGAATCACGCGCCCGTCATGCAGATGAATCGAGATTTGCTTTAAGTCGGTTTCCTCGACGACGTGCCGGTTGCTGACGACGAAAAACCCGCGGGCCTTGCTGCTTTCCATGACCACTCCCGATCCGGTCTCTTCGATCAGCCTGCCGCGGGGCGTCCGTCGCTCGCTCTCGATATGCACCACGCTGTTCGTCGTCAGGCGCACGATTTTGGCCAGCAGCTCGCTCGAGTCGGCCAGCGGCGAGCGGGTGGACTGCAGTTCGTGGTAGCCCCGGTCGGCCGCGCTGATCTCGGGATCATTGGCGTGCGCGGCGGTTCTCATCCGCCATGATCCGCCGTGTGTTCCGACGATAATCCCAACGAGAATCGCTCCGGCACACACCAGACCCGTGGACAAGCGGCTCATGGGACATCCCCTCTCCTCGAAACGTTTATTCGACCTCGATGTCGATGTCGCGGATCGTCAGCTCACGGTCGCTGTTGGCCCCCTCGTATTCAAACACCGTTTCCCAGTTTTCGGAGTCCTCGTCTGCTCCCCCGCCTCTGGTTTCCTGCTTTTGACGGCAAACGATGCAGACGGTCGTGTATGGAAGCGCCTTCAGCCGGGCGACGGGAATGGCCGCTCCGCACACCTCGCACGAACCATACCGTCCCTTCCGGATCAGTTTGATCGCCCGCTCGATCTGCTGCAACTCGCGGCTCTCGAAGGCCGCCAACTGCGTGTGCATTTCGTTGTGCGTTCCGTCCATGGCCGCGTCGAACAGATCGCCGGTCCCGGCGTCGGCCGGATGTGCCAATTCGAGTTCGTTGGCAAGCTGCTTTCGCAACTCGTCGCGCTTGGCGACGAGGCTCTTGTGGATTCTCAGCAATGCGTCTTTGCGACTCATATCAATTCTCTCCTTCCGACCGCTCCGGCTGGTCGTAACTTATTGTGCCCGCCGGGTTTCGCGTAGAAATGCACGCCGGTATGGTCTCATGAACTTTGCTAACTATAGCTCGTGAATTCGTGCGAGCAGGCTTGCGCAAGGGATTTCGTTTTTGACCATTCCGCCAAAGGACGCGCTCATCTCACCCCGACCTGAGCCTGTAGATGCAAGTGATTGGCTGCTGTGAATTTAAAAAATGATGGTACCCCATCACTTCTGGTTTGACTTCAAACCAATCTACCCGTCTCGGCCCGGATCAAGCAATCAGATGACCTCTGCAATAATACGCTGGATGTCATCAGGAATTGCAGAATTGCGGGTTGCCAGCGCGACTTCGTTGCGACAGTTGTTTGATTATAAGTCATTTCTGTGAAAAGGCTTGCATTCCAGCCATTGCGTTCTACACGAGCTCCGCGCGAGCTGGCGGTAGCACTTGACAGTTGAACACGACACCGCAGCTTCCGACTGATCAACGCTGCCCGATCCAGATTGCCTCGGCTCCCAGATCGTTAGAAGTGGAACAATCGGGCGCTTC
>JBLMWR010000087.1:0-3199 GCA_050257335.1 Deltaproteobacteria bacterium
GCTGCGTTCCTGAGCGCCGTCTGCTGCGCCGGCGAACCGCGCGTTGAGTTCAATCGCCAGATTCGTCCGCTCCTCTCCGACCGATGTTTCCGCTGTCACGGGCCCGACGCGCGGCAACGGAAGGCCGACCTGCGGCTCGATACCGCTGCCGGCGCGATGGCGAAACGGGTCGGGGAGCCCGCCATCATTCCTGGAAAGCCGGACGACAGCGAGCTGATCCGGCGAGTGACCAGCGACGATGAAACCGAGCGGATGCCGCCCCCCGGCGCGGGCAAGCCCTTCTCGCCCGATGAAATCCGCCTGCTCCGCCGCTGGATCGCCGAAGGGGCGGAATACCAGCCACTCTGGTCACTTCTTCCACCGCGGCGGCCGGAGCTTCCGAACGTGCGGCATGCCGGCTGGGCGCGGAACCCCATCGACCGGTTCATTCTGGCGCGCATTGAAGCGGAGAATCTGGCTCCCTCCCCCGCCGCCGACAAGCTCACGCTCGTTCGCCGCTTGTCCCTCGATCTGCTGGGGCTGGCCCCCGCGCCGGCGGAAGTCGACGCCTTCGTCGGCGACGACGATCCGCAGGCCTTCGACCGGCTCGTCGACCGCCTGCTGGCCTCTCCCCATTTCGGCGAGCGGATGGCGATGTACTGGCTCGATCTTGTCCGCTACGCCGACACCGTGGGTTATCACGGCGATCAGGAGCACCCGATTTCCCCCTACCGCGACTGGGTCATCAGGGCCTTCAACGACAACCTGACATTCGACCGCTTCACCCTCGAACAACTTGCCGGCGATCTGCTGCCCGATCCGACGGTCGATCAGAAAATCGCGAGCGGCTACAACCGCCTTTTGCAGACGTCGCACGAAGGGGGCGTGCAGCAGAAAGAGTATCAGAAAAAGTACGACGCCGACCGGGTCCGCAATCTCTCGGCTGTCTGGCTGGGGGCCACGCTGGGGTGTGCCGAATGCCACGACCACAAATACGACCCTTATACGCAGCGTGATTTCTACAGCCTCGTGGCGTTCTTTGCCGACGTGGACGACCGCCGGACCTTCAAAGGGACCGATACGAGCCCCACGAAGCGCGAACCCGAGCTGGACGTGGTCGCCCCGCTCGACGGCGCGACCCGCCGTACGATGATTACCGAGGCGATCGAACCGCGGACGATCCGGATCCTGAGCCGCGGCGACTGGATGGATGAAAGCGGCGAAATCGTCGGACCGGCCGTGCCCCGGTTCCTGAAGGCCCTGGATGCCTCGGACCGACGTCTCACGCGCGTGGACCTGGCCCGCTGGCTCGTCTCCCCCGATCACCCGCTCGTCGCGCGGGTTTTCGTCAACCGGCTGTGGTACCTTTTCTTCGGCGTTGGACTTTCGAATTCGCTCGACGATTTCGGGGCTCAGGGAGACCCCCCCTCCCATCCCGAATTGCTCGACTGGCTGGCCGTCGAATTCGCCGAATCGGGCTGGGATGTCAAGCACATCGTCCGCCTGCTCGTCACGTCGAACACGTACCGGCAATCGTCTCAAATGACCGATGCGCAGCGGCATCGCGATCCGCAGAACCGGCTGTTCGCGCGACAATCGTCGTACCGGCTGCCGGCCGAATTCATCCGCGACAACGCGCTGGCCGCCAGCGGCCTGCTCGTCCGCCGCCTCGGCGGGGCAGGTGCCCATCCGTATCAGCCCGCCGGCTATTACAAGCACCTCAATTTTCCCAAGCGCGAGTACAAGCCCGATACGGGCGAAAACCAGTACCGCCGCGGGGTCTACACGCACTGGCAGCGGCAATACCTGCATCCCATGCTCAAGGCGTTCGACGCTCCCTCGCGCGAAGAGTGCACGGCCGCCCGGCCGATCAGTAATACGCCACTGGCGGCCCTCGTGCTCCTCAACGACCCCTCCTTTGTCGAAGCCGCGCGGGTCTTCGCCGCCCGGATGCTGCGCGAAGCGGGCCCGTCGGCCGCAGACCGCATCCGCTGGTCGTATCGCGTGGTTCTGTCGCGGCTTCCCGACGACGCGGAAGTCGCCGCGCTCGTCCGGTTGTACGAACTCAATCGCGACATCTACCACTCCGATCCCGAATCGGCTCGCAAAATCCTCGCCGCGGGACTGGCGCCGAACGTGCCCGACCTCGATCCCGCCGACCTCGCTGCCTGGACCCAGATCGCTCGCGCCCTCCTCAACCTGCACGAATCCATCACCCGCCCGTAGGATGGGTTTCCAGGCTGTCCATCCGTAAGGACCTGCGATGGATCGTGAACGCCGGTTTCCACCCTGCGGAAATCGGCGCTGAATTCTGAAGCCTGAACTCCAGCATTCATTTTTTCAGAATCGCGAACAGCCGCGTCGGTCCACCCGACCCGGTTTCGATTTTGATCGGGGCGGCGACCACGTAAAAGCCGCGCGGCGGCAACATGTCGAGGCGGGCGACGTTTTCCAGCCCGTACCGTCCGGCGCCATTGACGATGTGATGCACCACAAAGTCCTTCGACAACCCGTAGTCGATGCTCAAGGTGTCGATGCCCAGCCCCTTCACGCGCCGTTCTGCCACGAGAAATTTCGCGGCCTCCGCCGAATACCCCGGAAAGTGCATCTTTCCCGCGGCGTCCTGGTTTTTGTACCGCGGATAATTATTCCAGTGTCGCCCCCAGCCGGTGTGGAGCAGCACCACCGCTCCCTCCGGAATGCGCCCGTGGGTCTTTTCCCAGTCGGCGATGTCGGCCCTGGTCAACCGATAATCGGCGTCAGCGCCGGATTGCGAGGCGATGTCGATGACGACGCCGTGCGCGAAGAGGCTGGCGGGCTCGATCTGGTCCACGGCCGGCTGGTTCATTTCGAAATGGTTGGGGGCGTCGAGATGTGTCCCCAGATGTTCGGGGCAGAAGAAGGCTTTCGAGAGCACGCCGTTCTTTTCCAGTGTAGCGATCGTCTTCAGGCGGAACGGTTCATAATCCGCCGCCGGCCAATAGGGGTTCTTGTCGTTCAGCGACCACCCCAGGTCGACGATCTTCGATTGACCTGAGACAACCTGATCGAGGGTCAATGGATCCGAAGGTTTCTGAGCTTGCGACTCGTCGTCTCTTGCGGCCGCGCGTTGCGACCCGGCGGCAAACCAGGCGGCCGAACCCGAGACTACCGAGAGCAACAACAGCGTCAACGTGACCAGGCGTCGATTCCGCATTTTTGGTTCCTCTGGCGTCGAGAC